>CALLNG010000395.1 GCA_938005345.1 uncultured Clostridia bacterium | reverse complement strand
TTCCCGTCACTGCTGTCCAATACGGCAAATTCTTCCCATTGATCTGCAAGCCACATGCCCTAGTCTCCTTCCTTTTCCAGGAATGATTTATGTTTATTGTAACACTAATCAATAGGGCAGGTCAAGCAAAACTTCCGAATGCATTATTTTTTTCATGATTTTTTCTGAAAAACACTTGATATTTCTTTTTTATTATGGTAAAATAAAAGAAGTGTCAATACGGTTTCGTAATGAGTGGGCTAGTTTGGTCCACTCATTGTTGTTATTATATCTAATTTTACGCACCTCTTCGTACACAAGCACAAATATAAAAGAAAGGACGGGATGAGAGTGGGAAAAACAGAACAACAAGTTTCCGAACTGGCACAGCCCATCACAGAACGATATGGATGCTATGTCTATGATGTTGAATTTAAATGCGAGGGTGGAAACTGGTTCTTGCGCTTATTTATTGACAAAGACGGCGGCGTTTCGCTGGATGACTGTGAGCTAGTAAGTAAAGCGCTGAGCGACAAACTGGATGAGCTGGATTTAATTGAGCCAGCTTATTTTTTGGAGGTATCCTCTCCTGGACTTGATCGCAAACTCACTCGTCCCTGGCACTTTGAAACATCTATTGGTAAATTGGTGGATGTCAAACTGTATAAGCGCCTCAACGGCATGCGTCAATTAACTGGGTTGTTAACCCATTATCAAGACGGCGTATTGTCCTTGGAAGTGGAAGGTGAAACCATTTCCCTGACACAGAAAGAAATTGCAAGAGTCAATCTTCATGTCACGGATTAACATAGTAGGAGGAGAAAACAATGGCAGCAAAAGTAAATGAATTACAGGAAGCATTGGGCATCTTAGAAAAAGATAAGGGAATCCGCAAAGAATATATCCTAGACGCACTGGAAACCGCCCTGATGCATTCTTACCGGAAAAACTATAAAGATGACAGTGAAAATGTCGCAATCAAAATCAATGATTTTACAGGAGAAGTCCGTGTGCTTTCTAAAAAAACTGTGGTAGATGGATTTGATCCGGATTTGCAGGAAGGCGTACAAATTCCGCTTGAAGAAGCACAGAAAATCAAAAGTGACGCAAAAATAGGCGATGAAATTGAAGTGGAACTTGCACCGAAAAATTTTGGCCGAATCGCCGCACAGACAGCCAAACAAATTATTTTACAAAAACTTCGCGAGGCGGAGCGGGAACAAATTTTGGCGGAATTCCAAATCAAAGCAAATGATGTCATTCCTGCCGTAGTACAGCGGTTTGAGCGCGTAGAATTCCGGCATCCTGACCGGCAGCCCCGGCCTGGCGATGCGCCGAAATTCAATGTTATTTTAGATATCGGCAAAGCGGAAGCGGTTATGCCGCCACGCGAACAAATCCCAGGAGAAACCTATAAACCACATGAACGCATTTCTGTATATGTTGTGGATGTCAAAAGCACGCCAAAAGGCCCGTATATTCTGGTTTCCCGTTCCCAGCCTGATTTAGTAAAACGGCTATTTGAGCGCGAAGTTCCAGAAATTAAAGATGGCATCGTAGAAATTAAATCTATTGCCCGCGAACCGGGTGTGCGCAGCAAAATTGCAGTTTGGTCCAACGAAGAAAATGTTGACCCTGTTGGTGCCTGTGTTGGAAACCGCGGCACACGTGTTAATGCCGTTGTGGATAGTTTAGGCGAAAAAGTAGATATTATTAAATACAGTGAAAATCCATTAGAGTTTATTACAGCTGCCATTAGTCCCGCTACTGTACTCGGTGCGCGGATCGATGAAGAAGCGTTAGCAAAAGACGAGAAAAAAGCACAAATCATTGTAGATGATTCCCAGTTGTCCCTGGCGATTGGCAAAGAGGGCCTCAATGCACGCTTGGCTGCCCGGCTGACCGGCTGGAAAATTGATATTAAAAGCAGTAAGGATATGGTTGTTGAGCCTGCGCCTCTGGAAGAAGATATCTTTGATATGGATGAAATGATTACAGATGAAAATATTTTTGATACTTTGGACGGTGCAGATTCACTAGAAGATGATATTTCTTACAATGACGCTCTTATAACAGAAGCAGGTGAAGATGATGAGTCCTAAAAAACTGCCTATGCGTAAATGTGTTGGCTGTACACAGATGAAACCTAAAAAAGAATTGATTCGTATTGTAAAAACACAGGATGGGACTATTACAGCAGACCTGACAGGAAAACAAAATGGGCGCGGTGCCTATTTGTGCCACAGCACTGAGTGTCTGGCCCGCGCGCGCAAAGCGCGTCAATTAGAACGTTCCTTTTCTTGTCCGGTACCGCCGGAAATATATGATAGTCTGGAACAACAGCTAAAGGATGACACACAGTGAAAGAATTGCAATCCATACAAAACTTGCTAGGATTGGCACGCAGAAGCGGCAAACTAGCACGCGGAGCCGGAGAAATACGCAGTCAGCTTCGCTACAAAAAATGTAAACTAGTGCTTCTCGCTACAGATTGCGGAAATGCGCTCCGTCGCGATCTTACATATCTGTGCGGCAAACAGCAGGTTCCCCTGATTACCTTGCTGACCAAACAGGAATTAGGGCAGGCAACCGGAAGCGATGAAAAAGCTGCGGTCGCTGTGTTAGACGTCCATTTTGCAGAAGGCATTTTGAAGCATTGGACTGCATTGGCGAATAGAAAGGAAGGGATAAATTATGCCGAAAAACGCAACGAAAATCAAAATAAATGAATTGTCAAAGAGTTTAGGATTGGTGGGAAAAGAAGTTCTCGCTGTTTTGAATGAACATGGCATTGAAAAAAAGAGTACGGTCAGTTCCCTGACAGAGGAGGAAGCCAATTTCATGCTGGATTTTTATTCTCAGCAATTTGATGATGGTGTTGCACTGGAAGTTCTTTTTGAGCCAAAACAAAAGGAAGAACCACCGGTGCAGCAGGAAACCACTCCTGTTGAGGCAGATTCCATTACAGAAACATTGGAAGAGCAGCCTGCTGGCAAACAGGCCCGTTATGTTGATACACGGACAAACAATGTTGATCTCGAAAAATTAGAAAAAGTTGAGAAAATCATGGAAGAACTGGTAGATGACATTGAGGAAGAAAAAGCAGCCGCTCCCAAAAAACCCAAACCGAAAAAACAGTCTAAACAACAGAAAAAAGCGCATGATATGAAAGATAAGCCACAGAAGCCCACAGCAAAGCCAGCTCCGAAGGAGGATGTTGTCGTCACTGTTCCGGAAGTAATAACGGTTGGTGAATTAGCGGAACGGATGGACAAACCAGCTGCCGAACTTATCAAGCGGTTAATGCTGCTTGGTACAATGGCTACCATCAATGATACCCTGGATTTTGATACGGCCTCTCTTGTTGCAGACGATCTTGGCATAAAACTGGAGCAGGAAGTCATTGTGACACAGGAGGATATTCTGTTTCATGATGTAGAAGATGCGGAAGAAGATTTGCGTCCCCGGCCTCCCGTTGTTGTCGTCATGGGCCATGTGGACCACGGGAAAACCTCTCTGCTTGACAGTATCCGTAACACCTCCGTTACGGCGGGCGAAGCTGGTGGTATCACGCAGCACATTGGAGCATACAGCGTGAATGTCAACGGTCGTACTATTACTTTTTTGGACACCCCAGGCCACGAAGCGTTTACAGCAATGCGTATGCGTGGTGCTCAAGTAACGGATATTGCCAT
>CALLNG010000394.1 GCA_938005345.1 uncultured Clostridia bacterium | reverse complement strand
GCCCTATGAGGCCAAAAGCCACATTGAAAACGAGGAAATTGAAATTACCGGCGTGCTGAAAGGAAAGCGCATGACAGAGGATGACGTAGTCAAGATTTCTCAGATTACGGGCGATTGGAATAGCTGTAAGGTGCGCGGTGACATCCTGGGGCTAGAAGTACGGGAGCTCAAAAGCGGAAAACAGCTGATTTGTGTGGACATTACAGACTACAGCAGTTCCATTCGTCTGAAACTGTTTGAAGGTGTAAAAACAGAGGAAACGGACGAGGCAAAACGGCAGCGCGCCCAGGCAAAACTGGATAAATTGCTGGCAGGGCTTAAAGAAGGCCAGCGCATATTGGCAGAGGGACGCGTTACCTATGACACCTATGAAAAGCAGCTCATCATCATGCCGCGCAATATCAGCACGCTGCAAAAACAAGAAAAACAGGACAATGCCGGGAAAAAACGGGTGGAATTGCATTTGCATACCCAAATGTCCACCATGGACGGTATGACCAGCGCCAAGGATTTGGTTAAGCGGGCCATCCAATGGGGGCACCCCGCGATTGCCATCACAGACCACGGCGTGGCTCAAGCATTTCCAGACGCGTTTGTGGCAGCACGCGGCAAGGGAATCAAGGTCATATACGGCGTGGAATGCTACCTGGAGGGAGACCGGCTGTCCATTGTGTATCACGATACAGACCATACACTGGACGATTCATTTGTGGTATTTGATATTGAAACCACGGGATTTGGACAAACCACAGAGGCCGTGACGGAAATTGGTGCGGTAAAAATCCAGGCGGGCAAAATTGTGGACCGGTTTTCTACTTTTGTCAACCCGGAGCGGCACATTCCGGAAAATATTACGGAACTAACCAGCATCACGGATGATATGGTGGCGGACGCACCCAAAATCACACAAGCACTGCCCGCGTTTATGGAATTTTGCGAAGGCTGTGTACTGGCGGCCCACAACGCGAATTTTGACGTGGGATTTTTGAAGGTCGCGGCGGCGCGCCAAGGCCTGGCCTTTGATTATCCGTATGTGGATACCCTAGATTTGTGCCGCGCATTGTTTACAGATATCAAAAAACACTCTCTGGCAAAAATGGTGGACTATTTGCATATTGAATTGAACCACCACCACCGTGCCGTGGACGATGCGGAGGCAACCGCAGAGATTTTTAAGGTGTGCATCGAAAAACTTAAGGGCAAAGGCATCGAAAAATTGTCGGAAATCAATACCGGCTTGCTGGAGGACAATCCGCAAAAGGCGCGGTACTACCATGCCATTTTGCTGGCGAAAAATGTAACAGGCCTGCGCAACATGTACCATATCATTTCGGAGTCCCATCTGAAACATTTTCACCGCCGGCCTATTGTGCCAAGAAGCCTGCTCGCGCAGTACCGGGAAGGGCTGTTGCTGGGCAGCGCCTGCGAATCGGGAGAACTGTACCGGGCGGTGCTCAATGGGCGCGGAAAAAAAGAGATTTCGCGTATTGTGCGGGAATATGACTATTTGGAGATTCAGCCACTGGGCAACAACGAGTTTTTGTTGCGAGAAGGACGTGTTGGCAGTGAGGAGGAACTACGGGATATCAACCGCAAGATTGTGGAACTTGGAAAACGCTATCAAAAACCAGTTGTGGCAACGTGTGACGTGCATTTCATGGATCCGCAGGACGAAGCCTACCGCCGTATTTTGATGGACGGAAAAGGCTTTAGCGATGCGGATAACCAGGCGCCGCTGTATTTCCGGACAACGGAGGAAATGTTGGAGGAATTTTCCTATTTGGGAGAAGAAACCGCCTATCAAGTGGTGGTAGAAAACACCAATGCCATAGCAGACCAAATTGACGATATCCAGCTTTTACCAGACGAGTCCCACCCGCCGCATTTGGATGGCGCTGAAGAAGAATTGATTGAAATTTCCAAAAAGAAGGCGTATGAACTATATGGAGACCCATTGCCGGACATTGTACAAAAGCGCATGGACAAGGAACTGCATTCCATCACAACCTATGGATATTCCGTGCTGTATGTCATTGCGCAGAAACTGGTGTGGAAATCCCTGTCCGATGGATATTTGGTGGGATCCCGTGGTTCGGTCGGATCGTCATTTGTCGCGTTTTTGATGGGGATTACGGAAGTGAATGCCCTGCAGCCGCATTATGTGTGCCCACAGTGTAAATACAGCGAGTTTATCACGGACGGCTCCGTGGGAAGCGGAAGCGACATGGAGGATAAATACTGCCCGCAGTGTGGCGCGCTGATGAACAAAGACGGGCAAGATATTCCGTTTGAAACGTTTTTGGGGTTCAAGGGAGACAAAGAACCGGACATTGACCTCAACTTTTCCGGTGACTACCAGCCGGTTGCCCATAAATATACCGAGGAATTATTCGGAGAAGGCCATGTGTTCCGCGCTGGGACGATTGGTACGGTCGCGGAAAAAACGGCCTATGGCTATGTGAAAAAGTATTTTGAAAAACGCGGGCTTAACCCGCCGGAAATTGAAATCAACCGCCTGACCAAGGGCTGCACCGGCGTCAAGAGGACGACAGGACAACATCCGGGCGGCGTTATGGTAGTGCCGCGGGAAGAGGATATCCACTGGTATTGCCCCATTCAGTATCCGGCAGACGACGCGTCCTGCGGCGTTGTTACCACACATTTTGACTACCATTCCATTTCCGGGCGGTTGCTCAAGCTAGACATTCTCGGCCATGATGACCCGACGGTGATTCGCATGCTGGAGGACTTGACCGGACTTGATGCCAAGACCATTCCAATTGGGGAAAAGAAGGTTATGAGCCTGTTCACATCAACGGAGGCGCTAGGCGTGACGCCGGAGGAAATCAACAGCCCGGTTGGCTCCTATGGAATCCCGGAGTTTGGTACGCCGTTTGTGCGCAAAATGCTGGTGGACACCAAACCCACCACATTTGCCGAACTGATGCGCATTTCCGGTTTGTCGCACGGGACGGATGTGTGGCTGAACAATGCGCAGACGCTGGTGCAGGAAGGAACCGCCACGCTGAAAGAGGTAATCTGTACGCGTGACGACATCATGACATATCTCATTTATGCGGGCCTGCCCAGCAAGGAATCGTTTACTATCATGGAACAGGTGCGAAAGGGGAAAGGGCTCAAACCGGAAGATGAGGCCCTGATGCGGGAGCATGACGTACCGGAATGGTACATTGATTCGTGCAAAAAGATTAAATACATGTTCCCCAAGGCACATGCCGCCGCATATGTCATGATGGCATTTCGGATCGCGTATTTTAAGGTGTACCACCCCAAAGCGTTTTACGCAACGTATTTTACCATTCGCGGCGATGGGTTTGACGCGAATATCATGACGGGGCGCGTGGCCATGAAATATGACCGGGAGCAAAAGGTGATGGTGGAGGACGACACGGCCAACGTGTCCGATGCGCGGGCGGTGATTCATCAAAACATGCTGGAGTATCTCAAAATGGAAAAACCAAGCGTGAAGGAACGGGATATTGCCACAACGCTGGAGCTATGCAATGAAATGTATGCGCGCGGCATCACCTTTTTACCCATTGATATTTACGAGTCGGATGCGGTACGGTTTTTGCCCAAAGAAAATGGGCTGCTACCACCGCTGATGTCCCTGCCCGGCCTGGGAGAAAACGCAGCGAAAACCATTGCGCAGG
>CALLNG010000393.1 GCA_938005345.1 uncultured Clostridia bacterium | reverse complement strand
CTGATTATAGTGCTGTGCAGTGGAATTGAAATTTTAATCAGTAGCATTTTTGTGACAACTGGTAAGAAAAAATAAGCGCAGCGCATTTCACGATATTGGGCAAACATACATATACTGGAAATAGAGGCCTGATATGTGTGAAAGCGGGTGGTAGCATTGTTTTTGATTATCTTATTGTCCATAGCAGTCAGCTTGGATGCTTTTGGGGTTGGACTCGCTTATGAAATAAAAAAAATTAAGATTCCATTGCGGTACAAATTGGTCATGGCAGCATTTTCGGTCGTTTATACGGCGGTTGCCGTATCGGCCGGTAATGCCCTAGTCCAATTTTTACCGCCATTGGTCACAAATATTATTGGCAGCCTAATCCTGACTGGGATGGGCATTTGGCTGTTGCTTCAGGGGATTTTGAAAAAGCAAGATACATCAACCCAGACAGTTGAGGAGTGTAAAACACTTTTTGAATGGATGATAAAATCACTGGGAATTACAATACAGATTACAAGAAACCCAGTATCTGGCGATGTAGACCATTCTGGCAGCATTGATCTAAAAGAATCTTTATTCATTGGTTCAGCGTTATCTTTGGATATTTTAGGGGTGGGATTGGGATGTGCAATCCTTGGTGTTAATATCCATCTAGTGCCATTCACGGTAGCAGCTGCACAGCTTTTATTTTTGAACGCAGGACTGTATCTTGGAAAACGATTGGCAGGTGCTTCGCAGGCAAGATGGCTAAATTTTGTCCCAGGTGTTCTTATTTTACTCATTGCAGTTTTCCGCTGGATTGGATAACATCATTTTAATATTAATTTGATGTTAAATAGAAGGGGCAAGAAAAATTCCAAAGGATTGTTATATAAAGAAAATCCCTGGCTCAGCCAGGGATTTTCTTTATATTCATTAGTGCATCTTGTAGTAATTAATCAAACATCCGGCTTCGATGATGTCTTTCTCATCTGGTGTCAGCGGATTCAAACCAAGTTTAATCTCCGTTAATTGTCCGTTTCTCACTAAATAGGCGGGAAATACAGAGGTTCCATCCTGAACAATTTGCTTAATATTTGGCACATAGATAAAATCACCAAGTTCAAAGGAGGTATCATCCGCGGTAATAAAGGGGAGCATTCCCCAGTTAATAAGATTACTGCGGTAGCGTTTTGTGGCATATTCTTTTGCTATATTTGCGTATCCACCTAACACTTTTTGGCAGGATGCGGCCTGTTCCCGGGCTGAACCATCACCAGGTTTTACTGCATATATTGCACTACCAATATTGGTGTGCATAATATCGATTTCAAAATGCTTGCGCAGTGTATTTACTGCTTCATTAAACTCGGTATCCTCTGGTGTCTTTCCGCTTAATCGAGCTGCTTCAAGCTGCTGAACCGCTTTAGCACGGCCGACATATTCTGGATCTTTTCTGGACAGTGCAAATTCAGCAAGTTTTAGAGGATTGGAGCGGTAGGAAGAAGTTTCACCGGAGGGAATTAATTCATCTGTTGTAGTTACCGGGTCATGGATGACGGAAACCATTTTCAGTAAAATATTGTCACTGAGAGACGTCATTTCCGGCCAATCTGCAATGTTGGGACCATATTTCAGTTCAGCGCTGGCATCTGGTTTTCCAAATCCTTGATAGACACGGTTTTCATAGACACTGTTATCAAAGTGATAAGGACGGGATGTATAAGTGACATCTAGCTCTGTGGCAGCAGTTAAGAAACCACCGTTTGCAGCTGTTGCCGCAATCGAACGCGCATCCATCAGAGCCACAGAAGAAATTTGGCCTGCCACCGGCTTGGAACCTTCGCGGTTGGGAAAATTACGCGTAGAGTGGCGAATGCTAAGCCCATTGTTAGCCGGTACGTCACCAGCACCAAAGCAAGGTCCACAGAAGGCTGTGCGCAGTGTCACACCGGAAGACATTAAAGTTGCCGCTGCACCGTTACGAATTAACTCTAGATAAACTGGCTGGCTGGAAGGATAGGCACTCAGTGCAAATTCATCGTGACCAATAGAATGATGATCCAAAATATCAGCCGCAGCACACAAGTTTTCATACGTACCGCCTGCACAACCTGCAATGACACCTTGATCTACCAACAATTTGCCGTCAACAATTTTATCGCGTA
>CALLNG010000392.1 GCA_938005345.1 uncultured Clostridia bacterium | reverse complement strand
GATGCGGAAATTTTAGACCGGTATGCGACAGAGGAGCAGCGCACTTTTGTACAGGCAGAAGGAAACTGGAATGTGGCGCTATGGGACGACAGCGAATTTGGCCAGTCGCGCGATTGGTACATTTGGAGCGATGAAGAAAATGACTGGGTTTGGTTTGCAGACAGCCGCGGCCCCGCTTACAAGGTATCAGAAGAAGGTACATACTCCATCAAACTGGTGTACAATGACAACAGTCAAATTCAACAAATCATCACATTTACAGCCGTACGGCCACAGGAAGGGGCAGACAGTAATGAACCGGCAGCCTAATCTCGTTTTTATCTGTGTAGACCAAATGCGCGGAGACTGCATGGGAAATGCAAGGCACCCTGTGGTAGAGACACCATATTTAGATACCATGGCAAACGGCGGCGTATCCTTCACACGGGCGTATTCTGCTGTTCCATCCTGCATTGCGGCGCGCGCAGCAATTATGACTGGGATGTCGCAGGAAGGGCATGGCAGGAAAGGATACCGGGATAATGTGGTATGGAATTACCCACATACGCTGGCGGGAGAACTCGCCGCGGCTGGATATCATACACAGTGCGTTGGAAAAATGCATGTGTATCCAACAAGAAGCCTTTTGGGATTTCATAATGTTGTATTACATGATGGTTTTTTGCATGCGGCGCGCAATCATAAAAACCGCTATGAAGAGCAGCAGTCGTATATAGATGATTATTTTGTTTGGTTGAAGCGGCAAAAAGGTGTGGATGCAGATATTTGGGATACGGGTCTGGAAGCCAATTCTTGGGTGGCCCGGCCCTGGATTTATGAAGAAGCGGTGCACCCAACCAACTGGGTGGTGACGGAAAGTATTGACTTTTTGCGCCGGCGGGATCCAAGTAAACCATTTTTCCTTATGTCATCGTTTGTTCGGCCGCATTCGCCCTTAGACCCGCCGGAATGTTATTTGAATATGTATTTGGAAAAAGGCGTAGATTGTCCCAAAAAAGGAGACTGGCAACGGGAAGCGGAAGGAATGCCGGATTACAATGATACCTGCGGTGTGCTGGGAGAGGCGCAGCAGCGCAGAATGCGTGCGGGATACTATGGATGTATTACGCATGTGGATCACCAAATTGGTCGGTTGCTGCAAGCGGTAAATGATATAGGAGAACTGCAAAATACAGTGTTCCTGTTTACATCCGACCATGGTGATATGCTGGGCGACTTTCATTTGTTCCGCAAAGCTGTGCCCTATGAAGGGAGCGCGCGTGTGCCGCTGATTTTGTATGACCCAGGAGATGTCCTGCATTTGCCAAAGGGAGCAAAATTGAATCAGGTGGTGGAGCTGCGCGACATTATGCCAACGCTTTTGGATATTGCAGGGGCACCTGTTCCGCAAAGTGTAGAAGGGGAAAGTCTGATCAAGGCAGTAAATGGAGAACACTGGCGGGAAACTGTTATCGGCCAGCATGAATTTGGGGACATGTCTAACCATTATATTGTCAGCAGCCATGACAAATATTTATATTTTGACCAAAGCGGTACGGAACAATATTTTGATTTGGATGCGGATCCGGACGAATCCCACAATGCGGTTCATGACGCTGCATACCAGGAGCGCATTGCGGCACTGAGAGAGCAACTGGGACAATACCGGAAGATGGAATTGTCTTCCTTATAAAATTAGTAAGAAAATGAAACCAAAGAGGGTGCCGGAGGCTGGAAAACGCTGTCCGGCGCCTTTTATATTACTAGGAAATAAAACAATCTGGTACATTGCGGAGAGAAATATCATATAATAAAAGAAAAAGAACCATTTCAGGAGGTGTGCACTATGGATTTAAGAAATGGGCAAATCACTGTGGGCGAACTCCTAAAAAATCCCAATGCCAGAAAATTGTTTCATAAACTCAGCCCCATTTCCATCAACAGTCCCATTATCCGAGCGGCTAACCGTATGACGCTCAATGAACTCATCCGCAAAGCGCGCAGCTGGATGCCGGAAGAACAAATTAATCAAATATTAGAGGAACTCAAGCGTGCGTAAAAAAAGATACGGGATTTATTTTCCCGTATCTTTTTTTTGAGAATAAAACGCCGTTTTTTCAAAAATCTTACGATTCTGACTGCCGCATTAATTGTTCGGCGAAGGAACGCATTTCTTCTTCTGAATGCAGCTGGAGGCCAGACTGCATGAAATTTTCCTGCACATAGGGCGGCAGTGTTTCAAAATATTTCCGCATATTCCGGATTTCTTCCGGAGAGCGGCTGGCAAATAAGTGATAGGCCATGATGATCACCTCAGGCATAGTGTTATCGTGTTTGCGTCATTTTATGCAATAAAAATAAAAAGACAGCGAAGTATTTTGGGTGAAAGCTAGCAATACTTGCCGTGAGAATAAACTGAAAAATCTTACACAAAGCATCGGATAGCACAATTTGCCTGCTGAAGACATCCTCTTGCAGATTTAGTTCTTTCGTTTCAATCCCAAAACCACATCGGCAGAAACCTGATAAAACTTGCAAAGTGTAATTAAATGCCGGATGGGGAGTTCATTTGCACCGCGTTCATATCGGGCATACATAGTTTGCGATGTTCCCAAAATCTGTGCAATTTCTTCCTGTGTTAAGTCGTTGTCTTCACGTAGTCCACGAAGATAATGAATGTAGTATTCCATGAATAGAGCTCCTTTACTAGAATGGGATAAGTAAAGGATAACATAGTAAAGATATTTACTATTGACTTTAGTAAATATCTTTACTATAATAAAAATGTCCAGTTTTCATAAAGAGATACAGTGGAGGCACTAAAGAAAGGAAGTGGTGGATGGAAGCAAAGCAGTCTGTGATAATAGAAACGGGGAATAATAGTAGCTAAAATATGTGAATAACGAGAAAGCCCCTTATGCTACAGAGATTGTAACATAAGGGGAAAACCGGCAAGGAACGTTATAACAATGCCTGGTCGTATGCAGCACGTTCGCCGCCAATAAATTTAGGCCGCACTCTCGCGCACACCAGATGGGCCTGACCAATGGTTTTGATGTCCAGGCGGACGGGAACAGCTACTGGAGCAAGATGCATGCCAATCAGCGTGTCGCCAATATCCATGCCGGCCTGCGCCTGGATATGCTCAACCG
>CALLNG010000391.1 GCA_938005345.1 uncultured Clostridia bacterium | reverse complement strand
CTTCGCACGGCGGCGGTGGCAGTGGGAGCAGCGGCGGTGGCGGGAGTACCAGCGGCGGCGGTGGCAGCACCGTGGTAACGCCAACGGCTACACCGACCCCGACGCCTACAGCGAATCCAACAGCTGGACCGGAACAGACGCCCACACCGGCTGTGACACCGGATCTGTCTGAACTGGAAGGGCACTGGGCGCAGCAAGAAATCCAAACGCTCGTGGAGCAACATATTGTGAGCGGCGATGAAAACGGCAAGCTCAATTTGCAGGATACGATGACGCGCGCGGAATTCCTAGCTATGGTGCTGCGCGGCCTGGAAGCGGAATTCACACCTTATACGGGAGGATTCGCCGACGTTCCAGCTGATGCATGGTATGCCGATGTTATGCAAACTGCGTATGACCTTGGCTATATCGAAGGCGATGGCACGGGAGTTAATCCGGAGGGGAGCATCACGCGCGAAGAGATGGCAAAAATCCTCGTGGAGATCTATGAGGCGTTTATATCAGATACCTCGCAGCCAGAAAATGATGTGGGGATTGTGGACGAGAATCAAATCAGTGAATGGGCAAAGGATTATGTGCAAAAAGCCTATTCGTATGGATTGATTAGCGGCATGCCGGACGGCAGTTTTGCACCGCAGGAACATATGCTGCGGGAGCAGGGAATGGCAGCAGTTTACCGCATGCTGAACAAAACAGGCCGGTTAACATAACTCATATAAAGGGAAAACGTCCGCCCGTGCGCGGGCGTTTTCCTTTTTTACTTGACAAAGGGAATCCCCACGCGGTATAATAGAGTTAACAGCCTGTGGAAGTGGATCCGTTCCGCTTGCCGGAG
This sequence comes from uncultured Clostridia bacterium, assembly GCA_938005345.1. Lineage (GTDB taxonomy): Bacteria > Bacillota > Clostridia > RUG12999 > RUG12999 > JAAWTG01. The sequence goes on along the minus strand of CALLNG010000391.1, from coordinate 5,545 downwards.
GTATCTGTATGGCAGCCGTTCTGTGCCTGAAGCGCTGGCAGTACAAACTGGCGGAAAGGACAGAGTGGAACAGAAATTCAGATGCCCGGACGCTTCCGCATGGAAGGATCCGGGCATTTTTTTGGCTTACAGCTAAAGCAAGACTCAAACGGGAAAGGAGAAGGCAAATGGAGACTAGAATTGCGCTGATTGGCATCATTGTAGAGGATAAAACAAGTGTGGAGCAAACCAACGCGCTGCTGCATGAATATGGGGACTACATCGTCGGCCGGATGGGGATTCCCTATCCGCTGAAACAAGTCAACATCATTTCGATTGTGCTGGACGCACCGGAAAATATCATTGCAGCGCTGTCGGGGAAACTGGGCATGATTCCCGGTATCCGGGTCAAATCTATGATGGCAAAGGAACCAAAATCATGAGAGAAACACAGTGGATTGAAGAGATAAAACAAACACAGCGGGCGGATGTAGGGCAGCTGGTGCCCATTTTGCAGGGAGGCGCGGACGAGGCCCTATTTCGGGCGGCGGATGAGGTGCGGCAGCAGACAAAGGGAGAGACGGTTTGGATTCGTGCTATTTTGGAGTTTTCCAATGTCTGCCGCTGTCATTGCCGCTATTGCGGCTTGCGGGCGGAGAATACCAAATTGCAGCGCTACCGCATGACGGAACAAGAGATTGTTGAAACCGCTCTTGCTGCATGGCGTATAGGCTACCAGACAATTGTGCTGCAATCGGGAGAGGATCCCGTTTATGATACGGACACGGTTTGCCGTATTGTGCAGGGAATTAAGCAAAACAGCACAATGTCCATTACGTTGAGCATCGGCGAGCTGCCGGAAACATCGCTGCGGGCCATGCGGCAAGCGGGGGCAGACCGTTACTTGCTCAAGCAGGAGGTAGCGGATCCCGGACTTTACGCGCAAATGCACCCTGGCGCCAGCCAACGAAACCGGCTGCGTTGCCTGCGGGACTTAAAGCGGCTTGGATATGAGACGGGCAGCGGCTTTATGATAGGGCTGCCAGGGCAGACAGAAGAAATGATAGCCCGAGATTTGCTGTTGCTGCAAGAGTTGCGGTGCGACATGGCGGGAATCGGCCCATTTTTGCCGCACCCCGATACGCCGCTGCACAGCGCGCCGGCAGGGTCGGCGCGTATGACGAAGCGCGCTGTTGCGCTGGCGCGGCTGCTTTTGCCGGAGGCGAACTTGCCCGCAACAACGGCACTGGGCGTATTGGACTCCGAAGAGAAAAATACGGTTTTTTCCTGCGGCGCCAATGTGGTCATGCGCAAAGTGACCCCGTGGACACACCGCCGGGATTATGAAATCTATCCCGTGGCATGGCGGGAAGAAGAGAGCATGGAACAGGGAAGGCGGGAGCTGGAGCAAACCATCCGCTCCCTTGGGAGAATCCCTGTTTAGAGGATATGGAAAGAAAGGAAGGAAACCAAATGTATAATCCAAAATCGAAACACGCGGAGGAGTTTATTTGTGACGAGGAAATCAATGCCGCGCTGCGCTATGCGCGGGAACACAAAAACGACGAGACAGAACTGAATAAAATTTTACAGCAGGCGGAAACGTACAAAGGGCTGGACTATAAGCAGGTAGCAGTATTGCTGGAGTGCGATGACCCGAAGATGATCCAGCGTATTCATGAACTTGCGGCAAAAATCAAACAACATATTTATGGTAACCGCATTGTCATGTTTGCACCGCTGTATTTATCCAATTACTGTGTCAATGGCTGCGAATATTGTGCGTACCATCATTCCAATTGTGTCATTAAACGCAAAAAATTGTCCCAGGAAGAGATCCGCCAGGAAGTCATTGCGTTGCAGGACATGGGGCATAAGCGTTTGGCTTTGGAGACGGGAGAGGATCCGGTCAATTCGCCGCTGGAATACGTGCTGGACAGCATTCATACCATTTATTCAGTCAAGCATAAAAATGGGGCGATTCGCCGCGTTAATGTCAATATTGCCGCAACCACAGTAGAAAATTACCGGAAGCTAAAGGAAGCGGGGATTGGAACCTATATTTTGTTCCAGGAAACTTATCACAAACCAACCTATGAACGGGTGCACCCAACCGGGCCGAAGCACAACTATGCCTACCATACGGAGGCGATGGACCGCGCGATGGAAGGCGGCATTGACGATGTGGGAATCGGCGCGCTGCTTGGCCTATATGACTATAAATATGACACCGTTGCCATGATGATGCATGTGCGGCACCTGGAAGAAACAGTGGGTGTTGGTCCCCATACCATCAGCGTTCCGAGAATCCGCCGCGCTAGCGAAGTGGATACCAACGAATACCAAGGCGTGCCGGACGATGCATTTAACACGCTTGTCGCGATTTTGCGCCTTGCCGTACCTTATACCGGGCTGATTATTTCTACGCGTGAGTCCAAAGAAAACCGTGCGGAATTGCTGCGGCTTGGTATTTCGCAGATCAGCGGAGCCTCCAGTACAGGGGTTGGCGGATATATAGAAGGAGAAGAAGAGGAAGAGGATACCGCGCAGTTTGAAGTAAACGACCAACGCAGCTTGGATGAGATTGTGAGATGGCTGTGCGAAGCGGGATATATTCCGAGTTTTTGTACTGCATGCTACCGAGAAGGACGAACGGGAGACCGCTTTATGACGCTGGCAAAAGCAGGCCAAATTTGTAACGTCTGTCAGCCTAACGCGCTGATGACACTGAAGGAATATTTAATGGACTATGCCTCTGCTGAAACGCGCGCTGCGGGAGAGAAGCTGATTGAGCAGGAATTGCAGCACATTTCCAACGCTACCATCCGCGAGAAGACCATTGCCAATTTGGCGGCAATTGAACAAGGAGAACGGGATTTCCGTTTTTAATAGCAGGGAGGGAACAACTATGGCTGTGAACGAATTGTCTCAGACACCCAACGCATTGCGGGTGCACATTGGGATTTTTGGCAGGCGCAACAGCGGAAAATCCTCATTGCTTAACGCGTTGACAGGTCAGCCGGCCGCGCTGGTAAGCGATGTGGCGGGTACAACGACGGATCCGGTATACCGCGCGATGGAGGTGTATCCTATTGGCCCATGTGTATGGATTGACACCGCGGGATTCGATGATGTGGGAGAACTGGGTGTACAGCGCGTCAAAAAAACGGAGGAAGTGCTGCGTAAGATTGATGTAGCACTGCTGGTCGTGACGGCGGGACAGCAAGACTGTACCATGGAGCTGCAATGGCTGGAGGACTGCAAGCAGCAGCAAAAACCAGTGGTGCTTGTCATTAATAAAGCAGACCAATCGCAGGAAATTCCAGCGGCGCTGCAAGGAAAAACGGCCCTGTTGGTTAGTGCAAAAGACGGACAGGGGATGGAACAGGTCCGGCAGGCGCTAGCCGCTGCGCTGCCCAAGGGGGAGGAAACCGCCCTTACAGAGCATTTAGGGCTGCATGAGGGAAGCCATGTCCTGCTGGTCGCGCCGCAGGATATTGAGGCACCCAAAGGACGGTTGATTTTGCCGCAAGTGCAGACCATCCGCGACTTGTTAGACCGGCGGGCCTGCGTCAGCATTGTGACGGAGGATCAATTGGCACATGCGCTCACGCTGTACCGTAAGCCGCCGGAGTGGATCATTACGGATTCCCAGGTATTTGACCAGGTGGAAAAGCTGTGCCCGCCGGAAACTAAGTTAACGTCGTTTTCTATTCTAATGGCGCGGTTCAAAGGAGATTTGGAGACGTTTGTGCAGGGAGTGCAGGTGGTGGACCAATTGAAGGAAACGGATCGGGTACTGATATTGGAAGCCTGTACGCATAACGCGGTGGATGGAGATATTGGACGGGTTAAAATTCCAGCTATGCTGCGCAAAAAAGCGGGAGCCGGCATTTCGGTGGAAGTGCGCAGCGGCAATGACATTCCGGAGGATTTGACGCCGTACCGGCTTGTCATCCATTGCGGAGGATGCATGTTTAACCGCGCCCATATGATGGACCGTGTCCGGCGGTGTCAGGCGCAGGGGGTGCCCATCACCAATTACGGTATTTTTATCGCTAAGGCAAAAGGAATTTTGAGTCGTGTATCCGATGTGAAACTGCCTTCTTAAAACGAGACTTGTTTTTTTTTCAAAATCTGGTATAATGAAACTAAAAGTTCAACTGCAAAAAAATTGCGGTAGAAAAAAGGAAAAGCCGGAGGTGGAAAACATGAAAAGAAACTGGAAAAAGGCGGTCCCGCTGCTGTTGGCAGCAGCATTGGTATTTCCCGGAGTAGTATCAGCTGGAGCAGAGGACGCTATACAGGTGCTGATCGACGGTGTCCCGGTATCGTTTGACCAGCCACCGGAAATGATGCAGGACCGGGTTATGGTGCCTATCCGGGCGGTTAGCGAGGCGTTGGGCTGTAGCGTGCATTGGTATGAAAACACACAAACCATTGGCATTGGGCGGGACAACAGTAGTTTTGACGACTTTTTGCTGAAGGTCGGATATAACCGCGTGCTTGAAATGACATTTAGTAACCGTGTGGAGAAAGTGACGGAAATTGACCAGCCGCCAGTGGTCAAAAATGACCGGACACTGGTGCCAATCCGCGCGCTGTCAGAGGCACTGGGAGCCCAGGTGGATTGGGATGCAGAAACGCAAACTGTAACGGTGGAGCCATATACTGTGGATCCAGAGTTGGAGTTTCAGGACGGCGTTGCAATTGTGCAAAAGGGTTTGGATTATGGCGTGCAAAAGCAGGACGGCACCATGGTGTTGCCTGTGCAATATGATGGAGTAACCCGATACGGAAACTTGCTTTTAGCGTCTACCACCAGCATGGTTGCAAAATATACAGAGGTAGAAATTTTTGATTTAGACGGAAATCCCGTGTTGGAGAAAAAATATAATCCGCAGATATGGTATGCGTTTGGGTATTTGTCGATTGCTTGGACTAGTACAGAGGAGCAACTGCGCTCCGATGTGGATCGATACCAGGTGCTTGATCCAAATGGCAAAGTGGTGCTGGAGGAGACGGATGAAGCGGGATATCGTGCATTTCAAGAGGAATCACTTCCCGTGGCGGTGAAGGCGGTAGAGCCGGAAGCGGATGCCTCTGGCCTAGTAAAAATAACGGTTTCCACAGAGGATGGAGACCGCTATGGATTTTTGAACCAAGACCGCACAGAAGTTGTCATTCCGTGTGAACTGGAGGCAGTAGAGTCTTTTTCGGAAGGATGGGCTGCGTTTGCACAGGGAGACCGCTGGGGCTATCTCAATACAGAGGGAACGGTTGTCGTGCAGCCGCAATATGAAAGTGTTGGAACGCTCATTGGCGGACGGGCTGCAGTGAAACAGGAAGGCAAATGGGGCTTTTTGGATGCGGATGGAAACATGGTGATTGCTCCTCAATTTGAAGAGTTCTGGTTCTATGATACGCAAAGCAAAGAGATTTCTGTGAAACAGGAAGGTAAATGGGGCGTCATTGACTTGCAGGGAACGGTGACAATTCCGTTTCAATATGACTACCCGGTTCTGTTCCAGGAAGAATTGGCTTCTGTTTCTTTAGATGGAATGTA
>CALLNG010000390.1 GCA_938005345.1 uncultured Clostridia bacterium | reverse complement strand
GGGTACTGCTTAAAGCGGTGCAATGCGCAGCAATCAAAAGAGAAGGAGGACGCTCATGAATAAAAAAACGCCAGTAATGGAAGGGAAACAGATTACAGTCCGTTTTGGAGACGGATGTGATTACTGCCGGGAGCATAGGGATTTAGAAAAAGGGAGATGCCCGTTTTGCCACACCATTTGGGCTGTGCGTGATGTGAATTTTCAACTGTATCCGGGAGAAATCTTAGGAATCGTTGGAGAGTCCGGTTCTGGAAAAAGTACACTGCTTAAAACGCTCTATTTTGACCAGCCGGTGACCTCTGGTGCGGCCTATCTTTCACTTTATCAGGATGGAAAAACCAATTTTCTTACGGTTAGCAGCCAGCAAAAGCGGTATTTGCGCAATCATTTGATGGGAATGGTGTATCAAAACCCCATGCTGGGTCTGCGCATGAAACTTTCTTCTGGCGCTAATATAGCGGAAAAATTAATTGCAGCAGGCAACCGCAGCGCTGGAAGCATGATAACACGCAGTGAACAACTATTACGGCACGTGGAAATTCCAGTTGAACGTTTGCGGGATCAACCACGGGTATTTTCGGGCGGGATGCAACAGCGCGTTCAAATTTCCAAGGCAATTGCCAACAATCCGCCCATTTTGCTTTTGGATGAGGTTACCACGGGTCTTGATTTAAGTGTCCAGGCAAAGGTGTTGGATCTCATCCGTTCCATTCAGAGGGAACTGGGTATTGCAATGATGGTGGTAAGTCATGATTTAGCCGTAATACGCATGCTTTCCGACCGTACTATTGTGATGTTGGGTGGACAGGTCGTAGAAGAAGGGCTGACAGACCAAATTTTGGAAGATCCACTTCATGAATATACGCAGACACTAGTCAGTTCATTGTTATAGGGGGGAAAAGCATGCAGGATACCATTATTAAAAATGCGGCAGTCGTATTAAAAGGACGCGTATTACAGAATGCCTCTGTATGGATAAAGGGACAGTTCATTGAGGAAATTTCAGAGGAACCGGATTTCGCACAGCGGTTTGCGCAGGCCAGAGTCATTGATGCAGCAGGTGCCTATCTTATGCCTGGTTTTATAGATATTCATTCTGATAATATTGAAACCGTAATACAGCCCAGACCGCAAAGCATGATTAATTTTGAACTGGCCATGCGGGAACAGGAAAAACAACTGGTCAACCAGGGGATTACCACCATGTACCATTCTCTTACTATCATGGATCCAGAGGTTTGGGGCGAAAAGAAGAAGGGGAAAAAATCGCAGCTACGTACGCCGGAAAATTTGAAACGGCTCATTGGGTTGATTCGCACTTTCCATGAAGGGGATCATCTCATTCGCCACCGGTTCCATTGCCGGTACGAAATCACCAACACCTCTGGATATACCATGCTGCTGGACTGTATCCGCAACCGGGATATGCAGCTGCTTTCATTTATGGACCACACCCCTGGACAGGGGCAGTACCGGGACCTGGAATTTTTTAAGGAGCAAGTGATGTCCCCACAGGAAAGCGATGAAGAAAAAGCGCGCTTGCTTACACAGCGTATGAATCAGACAAAGCTCACCGCCGAGCAACTTGCTAAGGCAGCGGATATGGCTGCCCAGGCAGGAATTCCTATAGCGTCTCATGACGATGATAGCATCGAAAAGCTAAATTATGTCACCCAATGTTTGCATGCTGAAATTTGTGAATTTCCGGTGGAACTGGAAGTCGCAAAAGAAGCGCATCGCCGTGGGATGAGCGTAGTGGTGGGCGCGACAAATATACTCATGGGGCGGTCGCATTCCAATAATTTATCCGCACTGGAGGCGGTCCGGGGTGGCTGTGCGGATATTTTGGTTTCAGACTATTTCCCGGCTGCCATTTTGCATGCGGTTTTTCAGCTGTTTGAACAAGGGCTTCTCAGCCTTCCAGAGGCGGTGAATATGGCAACCTATCATCCCGCCAAGGCAGTGAAGGTAAGCAACTGTTTGGGTTCCATTGAACCAGGAAAGTATGCAGACCTACTCTTGGTGAGTAAAAAAGGCAATATACCTGTTATTCTATCTGTTTTCATCAATGGGGAGGAAGTCACAAGGATTCACTACCGCAATGATTTCATTAGGGAAGATGGTGTTTGTTATGGGTGAGTATTCTGTGGCGCTGATGGATTTTGCAAAAAAACTGGTATTGGATTGTGGGGAAAAGCTGCGGGAAAAAAGGCGGAAAAGCAACTTTTTGGTACGAGAAAAAGACGGGTACAGCGATATTGTGACTGATCATGATATATGGGTACAGCAGTACTTAAGCGAACGTATTATGAAACAATATCCAGGCCATAGCATTTTGGGAGAAGAAGGAATGGGACGAAGGGGAGACGCCCCGTGGAAATGGGTCATTGATCCGATTGATGGAACCACGAATTATTGTAAATTTGGCAAAGAATATGCGATCTCTCTTGCCATTCTTTATCAGGGAAAGCCCATTTATGGATTTGTTCTGGATGTAGAAAACAGACGTTTTTACGAAGGACATATTGATAATTGGAAACAAACAGCAGACCAAAAAGAATCGCCGGAGGAAAGCATCTTACATATCGGATTTAAAACGATGCAGGAATTTTCGAGACAAGGAGCAGATCCCTACGCTTTGGCTGAACGGTTTTGCGGAGTGCGTTATTATGGATGTGCTTCGTTGGAATTGTGTAGTATTACAGAGGAACAGTCGAGCTTTTACGTAAACACAAATTTAAAATTATGGGATTTCGCTGCGGCCTATGTTGTGCTTCTTAGCAGGGGATGTAAACTCGTTGCTGTTGAAGTTTCAAAAGGAGCTTATTTTGTATGTGCGTACCGGTTTTTATCCCTCTATCAACAATGTTATCCGTATTTTCCGGAATCAGTCCGTCAACTACTCAATAAGAATGGAGGAAAATTTTTCCATGTTACAGATTGAAAATTTATCAAAAAACTTTGTAATGCATATCCGTGGAGATGCGGAAATTTATGGGTTTGATGCGGTTCGTTTTTCGGTTGATGCAGGCGAATTAGTTGCAATTACGGGACCAAGCGGATCGGGGAAATCCTCTATGCTCAAGTGCATTTACCGAACCTACACGCCAACGGGCGGGCATGTATACTACACCTGTGCCGATGGCAGCGCCATAGACTTGGCGAAAGCCGAGCCATGGGAAATGATTTATCTGCGCGAAACAGAAATAGGTTATGTATCGCAGTTTTTCAATGTCATTCCACGTGTATCTGCTATGGATATTCTAACCAATACCCAGACTGCACGCGGAGTAGATATAAAAATGGCAAGAGAACGCGCAGCGGAGTATTTGGAAAGAGTTGGTATTTCAAAGCAGCTTTGGGATATGTATCCATCCACCTTCAGCGGCGGGGAAAAACAACGGCTGAACATTGCGAACGCATTGATAACCAAACCGCGAATGCTGCTGCTGGATGAACCTACTGCCTCCCTGGATGCCAATAGCAAAGAATGGGTTATGAATTTGATTTTGGCACTCAAACAGGAGGGCACTGCCATGGTGGGTGTCTTTCATGATGAAATTGCAATACAAACACTGGCGGATTGGCGCTATGAAATGCGGGAGAGAAAAATGGTGCCTATAGATTATAAAATGGAATATGCGGCGGAAGCACTTGCGGAATTCCTATAAAAAAGGAAAGGGAGGAAAAACCATGACGGATATGCATGTCCATTCTCATTGGTCAGACGGAGAATATTCGCCGCATGAATTGGTAAGGGCTGCAAAAGAAAAGGGCTTGTCCGGCTTAGCGTTGACCGACCATGACACCTTAGCAGGCCTTTTGGAACTGGAGCAAGAGGGAAAGGAGCAGGGCTTGCCTGTTTATGGCGGAATTGAAATTAGCTGCGTGCAACAGAATGGACGCCAGTTACATCTGCTCGGATTTGACATCCCACAAAGTGGGCGTGCTATGGTGGAAGCGTTTTGCCGTCCAATTCGGATGTCGCGCAACCAGGCCGTTAGGAATAGTATTCGGGCCTTATGCGCGGCTGGCTATCCAGTATCAGAGGATCTGATCTGTGTATTGGCAGGACCGAATGGAGATTTGTACAAGCAGTATGTTATGCAGCGGTTGTTAGAAGTAGGTTTATGTTCAGAACTATATGGGGCGTTGTACAGGAAACTGTTTAAAAAGCAAAAGGACGGCACGCCAGGCATTGCAGCGCTTAGTTTTTC
>CALLNG010000389.1 GCA_938005345.1 uncultured Clostridia bacterium | reverse complement strand
TCCATTTTTTGCACCATATACATGGTTGTCACACCTGTTTTACTTTCCCCATTGATCACGGCCCAATGGACAGGTGCGCTTCCACGATATTTTGGCAAAAGTGAGCCATGTACATTGATGCATCCATATTTAGGATAGTTTAATATAAAAGAAGGCAAAAACTTCCCATATGCCACGACTGTAATCAAGTCCGGTGCGAGTGCTTCTATGCATTGACGTACCATATCGGTTTTTAATGAATCTGGTTGAAATACCGGAATATTATTTTCATCTGCAAACTCCTTGACGGGCGGTTTTTGTAGCTTTTGACTTCTGCCTACCGGCTTATCTGGCTGACAAAAAACAGCACATATCTCATGATGACTGTCTACCAGTTTTTTCAGGCTTTGCAATGCAAAATCCGGAGTTCCCATAAATAGGATTTTCATATCTGTCTTCCCCCCCAGCCCTATTTTGCGTCTATTTTTCTATCAAATCTATATATAACTTTCCATCTAAATGGTCTATTTCATGGCAAAATGCTCTTGCTAACAATTCCGTTCCCTCCATAGTAAAGGGTTTCCCATTTCTGTCATAAGCATGAATTTTTACTTTGTAAGGCCGTTTGATGTCAACAAATTTACCGGGTAAACTTAGACAGCCTTCCGGCCCATTTTGTAAACCGGATGTTTCTAATATCGTAGGATTTACAAGTTCTATCAGTCCCTGCCCGGTATCAATCGTAATCACCCGCTTTAAGATACCAATTTGTACCGCAGCCAATCCTGCGCCCTCCTGCTGATACATAGTTTCTGCCATATCATCAAGCAACTGGTGTAGCCGGTCATCAAATTTTTCTACTTCACGGCTTTTCTTTCTTAAGATATCGTCGCCAAATAATACGATTTTGCGGACTGCCATAATGCATGTTCATCCTTTCTTTTTCTTAAAATATGTGGTTAGGATTGCTATCAATTCCAAGAATAAACGTATTCTGTAGAGAAATATGATAGTAATACATTTTTTCTAATTTTGACAGAATAGACTTCACTTGTTTTGTTTTAATTAGCATACCATAGCGAAATCGGTTTTTTACTTTTGGAATTCCTGCTGGTCCCGGACCTAAAATTTCCGTTTTCTCCTTCACATCTTTTAGTTCTGCACACAACCTTTGATACAAATCAGCTATATACCGTTCCGTTGGCTCTTGCTCTTCTCCACTCACTGTAATATAAACCATCTGTGTAAATGGCGGATAAAGCAAAAAGCGGCGCAATCTAATTTCATTTTGATAAAATCCCAAATAATCATGACTTTTGGCAAACAGAAGCGTTTTATCCGTTGGCATATAAGTTTGAATAACAGCTCTGCCAGCAAGTTTACCCCGTCCTGCCCTGCCGCAAACTTGCGCTAATAAAGAAAATGCACGCTCCGAAGCACGGAAATCATTCATATTTAGCATTGTGTCTGCTGCAATAACGCCAACTAATGTCACATTTGGAAAATCCAAGCCTTTGGCAACCATTTGTGTACCTAATAAAATATCGATTTCTTTCCGTTCAAAGGAGTGCAATATTTTTTCGTGTGCTAGTTTTCGACTAGTGGTATCACCATCCATGCGGCAAATTCTCGCGTTGGGAAATAACATTGTTAACTGCTGTTCCACTTTTTGGGTTCCAGTACCAAAATATTTGATGTGCTGGCTGCCGCATTGTGGGCACACCAATACATTATTCTGTGTGTACCCACAATAATGGCAAACCAATTGGTTTTCTTTAATATGATACGTCAATGTAATGCTGCAATGTGGACATTTTACACTATAGCCACAGTTGCGACAAGAAACAAATGTAGAATATCCACGGCGGTTCATTAACAAAATAGATTGATGTCCTGCCGCTAGATTGCGTTGCAGTTCCCACTTTAACGTGCGGCTGATTACGGAATGATTACCTTCCTGTAGTTCTTTTGCTAAATCTACAATCTGTACTTCTGGCAATGCTTGTGCATTATACCGGTGATCCAATGTCAACAAGGTATATTCCCCTTGTTTTGCTTTATAAAAACTTTCAATGCTCGGTGTTGCAGACGCGTATACTACTGTGGCTCCCGACTGCATTGCACGGTATTTTGCAATTTCTCTTGCATGATACCGTGGATTAGTTTCTGATTTATAGGAAGTTTCCTGTTCTTCATCCATAATAATGAGGCCAATATTATCACATGGAGCAAAAACGGCACTGCGGGCTCCAATTACAACTGGAGCCTCTCCTCTATGGATTCTTCTCCATTCATCATATCGTTCCCCAAGTGAAAGGCCGCTATGTAAAACAGCAACCTTATTTTGGAACCGGCTAAGAAATCGGTTGGTCATTTGTGGCGTTAATGCGATTTCTGGTACCAACACAATAACCTGTTTCCCCTGACTCAAGCAATCGGCTACTGACTGTAAAAAAACTTCTGTTTTCCCGCTGCCAGTCACACCAAATAGCAAAAATTCTTCAAATCCACTTTGCAAAGAAGTGGTAATTTGTTCAATTGCTTGTCTTTGCTGTACTGTTGGCGTGTGTTGTTTTTCTGACTTCACCTGTGCTAAATGCTTTGGTGCCCTATACTGTTCTTCATCTGTTACAGATACATATCCATGACGCTCCAGCACTTGTACAGACTGCCGTGAGCAGGAGGTTTCCTGTAATAAGTTGGACAGCGAAAGCGATTGCTGCTCCGCCAAAACCATGAGTGCCGCCGCAGCTGCCGGTGCTTTTTTTTTCATAACAACAGCAGCTTCTTCAGCCTCTGCTGCTTCTATCTGCAATGTTACAACTTTCCGAAATCTACCCTTTTGCTGTTCCGCCGTATGTTCCGAGATGCGAAGGATTCCTTTTTTCGCCAAAGTGTCAATTACGCTGCGGTTGCCAAGATGAACCGCTTCTTTAACCAACGTTAGCGCAACGGGTTCTTTTTTTTGTGATAAATACTCAACAACATCACGTTGCTTTTTAGAGAGGGTCTGTAATTGAGGCTCTCCCAAATCCGAAAGTGAAACCCTTTCTTCAATTTGAAAATGGACAGCTGGAGGAAGAAGCAAATGCAGAGCTTCCATCATGGAACAAATGTAGCGACGTTTCATGAACTGTGCTAATACTATCCGTGCTTGTGACAGTAATGGCTGTTCGTCTAATATTTTACTAACTGATTTTAGCTTTATTTCTTCAGATAATTTTTCAAATCCGATGCAATATCCTTCCATTTTTCGGTTTCCAGCTCCAAATGGAACTAACACGCGGTGTCCGATTTGTAACTTCATTCCCTTTGGAATGCTATAATGAAAAATACGGTCTAGCTTTTTGAGTGTTGTATTAACGATAATACAAGCCGCTTTCATTGCCAACCGTTCCTTTCTCTCTTTCTAACGCCATGCTGCACATCTATCTAGAATAGTATGTGCTAATTCTAATTTTGGCATGTTATCTAACGATTCAATGCGCCCATCCCGATAGATGAGGGACGCCGTATTGTTATCGGACTGAAATCCAGCATTTGGATTTGTCAAATTGTTTGCCACAATCATATCCGCCCCCTTATCCAGCAGTTTCTGATAGGCAGACTGTACCAAATTCTGCGTTTCCATACAAAATCCAATAACTAAACGATTGCCTTTATTTTGGCATACTGCGCGCAAAATATCCTGATTTTTCTCTAATTTAATCTCGCGGATTTGATCTTTTTTGCATTTTTGATCATAGTGTTGTTTAGGTTTGAAATCCCCTACTGCAGCAGCTTTGATGATAATATCTTGCGCTTGGTAATGCTCCATAACCTCATGGTACATATCATCGGCTGAACAAACCGGGAGCACTTTCACCCCACGGGGCGGCAATAGTGCAACAGGACCAGAAATCAAAGTAACATCTGCTCCGCGCATATGCGCTGCCCGCGCTATCGCGTATCCCATTTTCCCAGAAGAAGGATTAGACAAATACCGTACAGGATCAATAAATTCACGTGTTGGCCCTGCCGTAACCAGCACTTTTTTGTCAAGCAAATCCTTCTTTTCATACAGAATTGTCTGTATTTCTTCTAATAACGCCAATGGGTCCGGCAATTTACCAGTCCCTTTATCACCGCAGGCAAGATGTCCGCTTTCCGGCGGAATAATAAAATAACCTAAGCTCTGCAAAATTTTTATATTGTTCTGAACCACCGGATTTTCGTACATTTGCGTATTCATTGCAGGCGCTACAATAATGGGACAACGAGCAGCCATCACAGTCGTAGATAGCATATCATCGGCAATACCATTTGCTAATTTTCCAATAATATTTGCGGTAGCCGGAACAATAACAAAAGCATCAGCCCGCTTTGCCAAAGATATATGCTCTACATTCCAATGGAATGGTGCTTCAAACATCTGTGTTGTAACTGGTTGGCTCGTTAAGGTCTGGAAGGTTAAGGGTGCTACAAATTTTGTTGCATGCTCTGTCATAATCACAGGAACTTGTGCTCCTTGCTGAATAAGTTTGCTGGCTAAATCAGCTGCCTTATATGCCGCAATCCCTCCGCAGACACCTAATACAATACATTTGCCACGCAGCATTCTAGACCGCCTCCTTATTCGTTAGAAGAATTGTCTTGCTGGACTGGCGGCGTTTGCTGTTCCTCTTCCGTTTGCTCCTGTTCCTGAGTATCTCGCTGCACAAAATAAACTTTTCCATCATATACTTCTTGTATAGCACGGATGATTGGCTTTACGACCTTTTTGTTGGAATTGCGTTCCAGCCGTTTTAACCGGCTTTCTAGCGTTGTCGGTTCCGGTGCAAGTTCACGTTCTTTTTCCAGCATCCTTTCTTGCTGTGCAATTTCACGTGCTCGTTTTGCTGTCACAATCACTAAACTATACCGGTTTCCTACTTTGTCAATCAATTCTTTTATCGGTGGATAAATCATTGTTCACAAACCTCCTTAAGCAACGATAAATTTCTGGATACTTTATTTTTTTCTGCTTGTACAATAGATTCAAGCCGAATAACAGCTTGCGCTACCGTATCGTTTAATACAAAATAATCGTATTGTCGTGCCAACTGAACCTCCTCTGCTGCACGAGTCATCCGTTTTTCAATTACATCCATTGTTTCTGTTCCGCGTCCTATTATACGATTGCGTAATTCCTTCATGGATGGTGGCAAAATAAAAATTAGTACCGCTTCTGAAAATTGTTTCTTTACTTGCATAGCACCTTGCACTTCAATTTCAAGCAGCACATCTTGTCCTGCTGCTAATTTTTCTTCCACCTTAGCACGCGGCGTACCATAATAGTGGTCACAAAACTGCGCCCATTCAATAAACTGGTTTTCTGCAATCATTTGTTCAAACTTCTGTTTTTCCAAAAAATAATAATGAACACCATCCTGCTCCATTGCACGCGGCCGACGTGTTGTAGCAGAAATAGATAAATGCACATTTGGATTTCTCTGTAAATAGGCACTGCTAATTGTACCTTTCCCAGCCCCGGCAGGACCAGAAACGACCAATAGGAGACCTCTATTCTTCATCTAACTCATCCTCCAAAATGGCTGCCGCATCTTTTCCGCCCAGGCGGTGTGCCACTGTTTCTGGCTGAACAGCAGATAAAATAATGTGGTCACTGTCCGTAATGAGTACAGCACGTGTTCTGCGGCCATAGGTTGCATCAATCAGCATGCTGCGATCTCGCGCCTCCTGTACTATTCGTTTGATTGGTGCGGATTCTGGACTAACAATTGCTACTAATCTCCCAGCGGAAACAAAATTACCAAACCCAATGTTAATCAATTTCATAAGTTCCAAACTCCTATTCTAATATGATTTCCATATTTTTCATTTTCATAACGTTATTCAATATTTTGAATTTGCTCCCTCAACTTCTCAATTTCTGCTTTCGCTTCTACCACGAGCTTAGCAATCTCTAATAAATTTGATTTAGATCCAATGGTATTGACTTCACGGTTCATTTCCTGTATGAGAAAATCTAATTTACGTCCCACCGGTTCATTGGCCTGCAACAAATGACTTAATTCTTCTAAATGGGATTTTAATCGCACTACTTCTTCGTCTGTGCAGACTTTGTCTGCAAAAATAGCCACTTCCGTCAAAATTCTCGTTTCATCCACTTCCTGCTGCTGTGTCAGTTCCTCAATTTTTTCTCGCAAACGAAGTTGATATTCCGCTACCGCTTGTGGGGCAAGCGTTTCAATTTTATCAACAAGCTGCTTAATACGCTTTGCACACTCTGTTAAAGCAGTTCCAATACGCTCCCCTTCCCGCTGGCGCATTTGCAAAAATTCCCTACCGGCCTTTTCCAACGTTTGCTGCACATCCCGCCACAGTACCTCGTGGTCTTCTTCCGTCTTATCTATCAGAAAAATATCTGGAAAGCGCGAAAGTTGAACGGCTGACAAGTCATTTTCCAACGAAAAGCTCTCTGCCAACTGTTCCACTGCCGTTTTATATTGCTGCGCCAACGGCATATCAATTTTAATTTTTTTGCCGTCTTCACGGAAATCATCAATAGATATAAAGACATCTATTTTTCCGCGTGCGACGAATTTTTTCATTGAATCTCGAATTTTTTCTTCCAAAAAAGAATAAATCCGCGGGAGCTTGATATTGATATCAGCAAAACGATGATTCACCGATTTTATTTCCGCCACAACCCGTTTGGTATCAAATAGGATTTCTGCCCGTCCGTAGCCTGTCATGCTTTTGAGCATACTGCACATCCTCCATCATTATGTATCATTTTTCCATATTTTTATATTATCATTGTAAATTAATTTTAATTTTCTATATCCTAACATACCTCTATATATTTTACCTTTATTCTGCCATAATGTCAAACCTTTTTTTGCTTTTTCAGCGTTTTATCTGGTTTCTCTCTTGCTTTCTTAAAAAATCTAGGTTGAATTCTAGAAAACATACCATTTCACAACTTTTTAAAATAATACCATTTTTCAGTTGAAAAAAACTGGAAAGATTGGTATACTAATAACATGAATTCAGGAGGTAGAATATAATGCCATTTGACGCTATTACAACAACTTGTATTGCCCACGAATTGGATACACTTTTATCGGATGGGCGCATTGATAAAATTTATATGCCAGAAACCACAGATGTTATTTTACACGTTCGGGCAAAGGGTCAAAATCGAAAAATATTGCTCAGCTGCAACGCTTCTTTTCCGCGTGTTTATTTAACGAATACAACAAGGGAAAATCCCATTACCCCACCGAATTTTTGTATGTTGCTTCGCAAATTTCTTACAGGCGGGAAATTGCTTTCAGTGCGGCAATATAATTTAGAACGGATTTTGGAGTTTGCAGTTGAGGTGCGTAGTGAACTTGGAGATACTGTTACCAAAAAGTTGATTGTAGAACTTTTGGGGAAATACAGCAATATCATTCTTGTCCATGAAACTGGTAAAATAGCAGACTCTATCCGGCATGTTGATGATACCATCACCTCTATGCGTCTGGTGCTGCCAGGACTCCCTTATGAGCTTCCCCCGAAAATGGAAAAAGAAAACCCTTTTTCCTGTGATAAACAACAATTTTTTCGCATTCTGTCTCAGGCAACACCTGGCAAACCTGCCGATAAAGTATTGCTGGAGTCTATTCTAGGACTGTCGCCGCTCTTGGCACGGGAAATTGTGTATCGTGCCCTACGCCGTACAGATTTGACGGTAGCAGAATTGACAAACAATCAAATTTATGCTGTTGCTGCGGAATTAAGTGCGTTTTTTGAAAAAGTAAAACAATGCGACTTCTCACCCATTTTGCTATATGACCATACCAAACCCGTTGACTTCTCAGCAGTTGCTATTACTCAATATGAATCTTTGTATACGACACAAACTGTTAAACAGTTATGTGATTCGCTGGACGCCTTTTATGCAGAACGGGAGATTCACAATAAAATGGCTAATTTGAGCCGTGATATGGCGAAGGTAGTGAATAACTTAATCCAACGTTGCCGCAAGAAAATGCATTTACAGGAACAATCCTTACAGGATGCACAAAAAAGGGAAACCGATAAATTATATGGAGATCTTATTACAGCGAATATCTACCGCATTTCTCCAGGCGACCGCTCTCTTACTGCGCTAAATTTTTATGATCCACAGCAACAAGAAATTCATATCAAACTAGATCCAACCTTAACCCCGAGTCAAAATGCACAGAAATATTATGGACGCTATAATAAACTAAAGAGCACTGCTGAAAATGCTACCGTTCAGCTGGAAAAATCCAAAGCAGACCTAACATATTTAGAAAGCGTCGCCACTGCAATCGCCCAGTGTGAAACAACAGCCGATTTGCGGGAAATTAAGGCAGAACTTACTACAGGCGGATACTTAAAAAAACAACAGAAAACCAAAAAAAGAAAAGAAAAGGAAACTGTATCTATGCCGGCCGAATATACTAGCAGTGATGGATTTCCAATCCTAGTTGGGAAAAACAACAACCAAAATGATTATTTAACGCTTAAACTCGCGCATGGCAACGATATTTGGTTTCATACAAAAAACATTCCAGGCTCTCATACCGTTATCATTACCGGGGGACAAGATGTACCGGATTCTACCCTTGTTGAAGCTGCCCAGCTAGCAGCGTATCATTCCAAAGCACGCTCTTCTAGCAATGTCCCTGTCGATTATACATTGATTCACAATGTCAAAAAACCTGGCGGTGCAAAGCCCGGTATGGTAATCTACGTTAAAAATAAAAC
>CALLNG010000388.1 GCA_938005345.1 uncultured Clostridia bacterium | reverse complement strand
AATATACATTGATAATAAAATTCCTCTTCCTCCATTTTTTGTTTGTTTCTTCCCGCCGTTAGTATCATTTCTGTTACTTTTGAACCAATTTTATAGCTTAAACTCTTTCCTTTCCTATCCTCCGCACCAAATCCAGCCGCTGCTTCTTTATTCATTTGCTTGCTCTGTCCAAAATCATTGACCGAAACAAACGCATATACCTCCTGATGCCGTACGCGAATACAAAACTTAAAGTAGTCATCCGCATGATCCGGATGATATAAAACAACACAGTCTTCCGTCGTAGAATGAAATAATCCGCCAGATTTCACTTGGTCATCATAAAAAGAAACTGGAATCCCCATTTTGTCGGCACATTCTTTGATTGCACACTGAACGGATTGCAATGTAATATCCATACCGTCCTGATAACGCACATTGGGTCTGAAATCCCTTAATACCTCCGCTTTAATCATCCTTCGTTTCCTCCTCTTAATACGCTTTTTTTCAATACTTCCCCACAGCGTTCACATAGATATGTCGCTGTTTTTCTATTTGGATCATAGCTAGAAAGATGTGCAATAAAGCCACATTTGGAGCAGCTTGTTGTTTGTTCGGGCCTATCCATATTGATCACCTCCAATAAATTAATTGTAACAGATTAATATCTATTTAATATCTATTTGTCAATATTTATATACACATATTGATAATTTTCATTCATTCTATGTATAGTAAAATGGACAGTGAGGTGAGCACATGGAAAAATTATATAACCGTTTGCGGCAACTTAGAGAACGGGAAAATCAGTCAAAATACACTAGCTAATGACCTTGGTATTACAAGGGCATCCGTGAATGCCTGGGAAATGGGAATCAGTGCACCAAATGCGCAGTCTCTTGTATTGCTTTCAAAATATTTTAACGTGTCTGTTGATTATTTACTTGGATTAGATAATAATGAATATTTAGACATCAGTCAGCTTAATGCCACCGAAAAAGAACTGGTATGCGCCATGGTGAGATACCTTACTTCTATAAAGAAATATTAAAAATAATCATTTCTATTGCCACTGTAATGTTTGATCCGTCTAACTATCGTATTTCTCAAAAAAAAACAGCAGATAACCCGGTTTTTCATCTGGTTATCTGCTGTTTTCAACACAATCACTTATGATAATGTCTGCCCGGGTTAGCAGTCTATCCGCCACTGTTGTTCTACCTTTTTATTCCCGCGAAAAACAGTTCTTAGCAAGCGCCGCTAATCCAGTGCCTCTTTACTTTTTAATGGAATTGGTGTATTCACTAGGGGTAATACCAAATTGTTTCTTAAAGAGTTTAGAAAAATAATGGATAGAATTAAAGCCTAGCATTTCGGAAATTTGAGTAAACGTATACTTTCGCTCCCGCATATATTCTTTTGCCCGTTTCATCTTTTCCGCCGAGATATATTCTACCAAATGTTTTCCTGTGTTCTTGCGAAACAGCGTTGATAAATAACTGCTGCTTACAGGAATCGTTTTAGCAATTTGCGATACGGTTAGTTTTTTGTCCAAATTGTTTTTCACATACTGCATCACATCGGATATAATATCACTTTCGATGGTGTGCTTCATTTCTGTACCCGCTTTGCTAATAATATGCTCTAATTTTTGTGCCCGAAGCAGGCGAATTAAAATTTCTTTTAGGTAACAGAGAATCAAATCATCACTATAAATCGGATGCGTTTCTTTTTCCTGCATAATTTTTTCAAGCAAACTCCGTATTTCATGGTCACTTTGAAAAATCCGGTCAGTCAGCAGTTCTGGTTCCGCTAAATGCATACCAAAGGTGGCCGTCATATAGCATACTGATACGGTATCATCAGCATACTGCGCATGCCATTGGCCCGGTGCAAATAGCGTTATATCCCCTTGGTGCAGCGCATATTCTGTTCCCTCCACCACGTTGTACATAGAACCTTTATCTACATAGGTCAATTCCCAGCATTCATGTTGTTCGCCCTTGAATTGAAATCCCAGTTCCTTTTCATGGTAAAGCAGGGTATAGAGTTCCTCCACTTCCATCGCCGGCGTCACGGCGGTTTGAATTTGACGTTCCCCTATCATTTCCGTTTGCACTTCTTCCGCAGCAATGGCAATTTTGGCAGACGACAGGAGCGGTATGACATAAAAATAGACATCTTTTTTAATGACGACCGTTTTATCCAACAGAAATGTTTCCAGTTGCTCGGGAGAATGTCCCACAAGCAGCACTGCACTGCCATCTAAAATATCCAATAAGACAGGTGCAACTCTGCTAATATAAAGAAATGGTACCCGTTTGTCTTCAATATCACGCTGTTTCATTAAATGATAATGATAGTCCTGCATTGCAGGCTGCATTCCTTTCCGCTCAATATGTCCATATGAAGCAAAGGTTAAATTAGTTAAGTTTTCAATCACTCCTATCACCCCCCATTCTGCTGTTTACGCGAACCTACAAGTCCAAACAGAAAAAGGGCAACACCTCCGCTGCCCTTTTCCATGATTAAAATTCACAGTTACCAACGGTTCTCGGGAACGGCAATACATCGCGAATATTAGAAATTCCAGTTAAATACATGATCAGCCGTTCAAATCCAAGCCCAAAACCGGCATGCTTGGTTCCGCCATATTTGCGCAAATCCAAATACCAGCTATAATCCTCCTGCCGCAGTCCCAGTTCTTGCATCTTTTTCAGCAAAACATCCAGCCGCTCTTCACGCTGGCTGCCACCGATGATCTCCCCAATTCCAGGTACCAGGCAGTCCATAGCGGCCACTGTTTTTCCATCGTCATTTTGCCGCATATAAAAGGCTTTGATTTCCTTTGGATAATCCGTCACAAATACCGGTTTTTGGAACACCTGCTCCGTTAAATAGCGCTCATGTTCCGTCTGTAAATCCGCACCCCAATAAACGGGATACTCAAACTGGTCTTTTTTCTTTTCTAGCAGTTCAACGGCTTCTGTATAGGTTACATGTCCAAATTCACTATTTACAATGTGTTCCAGCCGTTCCAGCAATCCTTTGTCCACAAACTGGTTAAAAAAGACCAGTTCCTCACTTGTATGTTCCATGCAATATTGAATAACATATTTTAACATATCTTCTGCTAGTTCCATGTCATCTTGTAAATCTGCAAACGCAATCTCCGGCTCCAGCATCCAAAACTCTGCCGCATGGCGCGCTGTATTGGAATTTTCTGCCCGGAACGTGGGTCCAAATGTATAGACTTTTCCAAAACCCATGCAAAATGTCTCGGCATTTAGCTGCCCACTTACAGTCAGATTCGCAGCTTTTCCAAAAAAATCCTCTTCAAATTCAACCGTACCATCTTCTTTCAGCGGCGGATTTTTCGCATCCAGCGTTGTGACTCGGAACATTTCCCCTGCGCCTTCACAATCGCTGCCCGTTATAATCGGCGTATGCACATACACAAAATCCCGGTCATTAAAAAACTTATGCAGTGCATAAGCCGCAACAGACCGCACACGAAACGCCGCCGAAAACATATTTGTTCTAGGCCGTAAATGCGCAATTGTCCGCAAAAATTCCATGGAATGGCGTTTCTTTTGCAAAGGGTAGTCTGGTGTTGACGTTCCTTCCACCACGATGGTATCCGCTTTTATTTCAAAGGGCTGTTTTGCCTCAGGCGTCATTTCCAGCTTCCCAGTTACAATCAGAGCCGATCCTACATTCAATTTTGCTATTTCCTCAAAATTATTCATTTTATTCTGCTCAAATACCACTTGAACACCCTTAAAAAAACTGCCATCATTGAGTTCAATAAAACCAAATGCTTTTGAGGAACGTACCGTTCGTACCCATCCTGCCACTGTTACCGTCTGGTTTGCATAGTCCGCTGTCTGTTTATATAAACTTCTGATTTCTGTTCGCTTCATAGATTGTGTCCCTCCATTGATTTGTTTACAGCAGGTTAATTTGATGTTCTGCGCACTGATTTACTGTTTCCTCCGGCCAAATAGAAGCCTGCACTTCACCAATATGCGCTTTGGATAATAAAAACATGCAAAGCCGGGACTGACCTATGCCGCCGCCAATGGTATAAGGTAGCTTACCCTCCAGCAGCTGCCGGTGAAACTCTAATGTTTCCCGCTCTAAACATCCCGCCGTTTCCAGCTGGGAATGCAGTGTCTTTTCATCCACCCGAATCCCCATGGAAGACAATTCAAATGCACAGTTTAGCCGTGGAAACCAACATAAAATATCACCGTTGAGCGACCAGTCATCATAATCGGGCGCGCGTCCATCGTGCCGCTGCCCCGATTTTAGCACGCCGCCAATTCCTATAACAAATACCGCGCCATATTCCTCAGCTGCCCTATTTTCCCGTTCCTTTGGCGTGAGTTCCGGGTAACGGTCTTCCAGCTCCTGTGTGGTGATGAAGGTGACCTCCGGCACCA
>CALLNG010000387.1 GCA_938005345.1 uncultured Clostridia bacterium | reverse complement strand
ACGACTTTGACGTGCTGGGATATGAGCGGACCCCTGCGGAAAACTGGGAACTGTTCAGCCAACAGGATAATATTCAGGTGGAAGCCATTTCAGACCGTTCCTATTTTCTTAAATCGAATGGTTCTGTGTGGGTCTGCGGCAACAATGACCCAAGTCCAAAACAGGTGGCGGGTCTAACGAATATTGTAGATATATCCGTATCAGACCTAGGCACATTATTTTTATCGAATGATGGGCAGGTATATACTGGAGTGAGCCCAGATAGTGTTCCAACAGTAAAATATGGATTAAGCAATGTCACCATGGTTGAAATGGGAGACGGCGGGCAGTTTTTGGTAGCAAAAAATGATGGAACGGTTTGGGGATGGGGAGAAAACTATTGCGGCGAGGCAGGGAACTCGGAAACTATTGTCAATGATGGTATTTTTGAAGGATACGTTTCTAGCAATATCCCATCACAAGTAACAGGGGGAGTGTCACATCCGAAACGGTTAGTTGGAGGAAATGGCGTTAGTTTAGCCATTGACCAAAACAATAATTTATGGCAGTGGGGAAATATAGGGCGGCGTTTTAATGATTTGTCGTCTATGTCGGTTTTCCGAATGGAACAAGTACGGGATATAGCGGTACCGACAAATACACTCTGCTTTGGTGTGAAAACAGATGGGACAGCATTTTATAACGTATCTAACAGCGGCCTTACAACCTTAGAAACGGATGAGTTTTCCTCGGCGGTTTATCTAGACCACAATACTATGGTTAAAACGGATGGTAGTGTCTGGACATGGGATAATAATTATACCCTGTCACAAGTGAATGGGATCAACAATGTAAAACTGGTGTCGCAAGCACCAAAGGACGGAGATGGTCCAATCCATACGCTGGCATTGAAACAGGACGGCAGTGTATGGGGCTGGGGAAATAACAGCGAAGGACAGCTGGGCGAAGAAGCTCCCAGTACAGTTTCTTCTCCAATACAAATTGGAATACCAGTATTAGAAACGCCAGGGACCGTGCTAGTAGATGAACAGTATAACACGGCGGGAAATACAGCGTACCGCCTAAACCAGCAAGGCCTGCAAGAACTGGGGTGGTCGGAATATGAGAATCCATCGCCCAGCGGAGCAGATTGGCAGTCGGCAGCATATGGGGAATTTTCAGCCGAATCCGGGCGGCTGGTGATGAAGAAAACCAGCGGTACTACACAACCGGCGGAAGCAGGCACAACGGCATTGGTATACTCTATGGATAAAACCTTTACGCAGCGGGAGGATAACTGGCAGGGAGACAGCCGCGTTACCCGCAGGAAAGAAAATTTCAAAGGAAAGTATTCTATTGAATGGACAGGCGAAATCGCCCAAGAGAATAGTGTAGTATATGTTGACATGTTAGGCCGGAGTGCAAACGGAACGGAATCTTTGGTAGGCCGCTACCGGGTGGATTGGACGCCAAACCATCAATTCAGTGTGTATAACAACCAGCTCAACGGCGGCGGTGTTACCACATATCCGTTATTTCAAAATGCTGATCAGACCAATACAGTCAAAACAACCTTTGATTCCAGTTCTTCCACGTTCCAAACGTTCTTGAACGGTTCTACTACGCCAGTTAGTACAAGTGTGGAAGCTGCAAATCCCAAAGATACGTTTAGTATGACAGGCTGGAACACGGCACAGCCAGGCGCATATTTGACAAAAATCCGGTTTAGCGCACAAAAAGCAGCGGGACAAAATGAGACGATAGCAACGCTGGATTCGGTCAAGCTGATTGAACACCAAGCAGCACAAGACGTAACAGATGTGGCAGCGGAACATTTAACCATGGACTACATTACAGATACCCCGGGAAACGTGATGGAAAATCTAAAACCATTACCCGCTTCATTGGATGGCGCAAACATCACCTGGATGTCTAGCGACCCCACACTACTATCAGCAGAGGGAACCTTGCTAAACAGTGTGGCAAATCCGACGGATGTGGTCATGACAGCAGCCGTAACCAATCCTGGGGACGGTTATACACAGTATCTGGATTTCAAGTTGACGATAGGGGCATCTGGTGGCACAACATTGGTGGAAGAAGATTATAGTGACCAGAATAACAGCGCATATCATCTAGATCAAAACGGATTAGAACAATTGGGGTGGTCGGAATGCAGTGAGCCGGTGATGTCAACCGGGGAAGCATATAATGCTGAACAAGGCGAATTGTCCGCTACAGACGGCGTGCTAACGATGCAGAAAACGGGCAACATAGAGGAACCCACTGAAGCTGGCAATTCCGATCTGGTGTATGGTATACAGAAAACGTTTACCTACCGCCAGGATAATTGGAACAATGATCCGAGGATGTCGGTGTGGACGCAGCATTTCAAAGGAGATTACATTGTGGAGATAGACGGATCCTTCCATCAAACGGACAGCCAGGTGTATTATGACATGATAGGCCGCGCCAATGGAGCAGACACAATAGTGGGACGTTACCGGGTGGACCCGGGAACCAGTGCAAACTTCAGTGTGTATAACAACAAACTCAATGGCGGAAATGTCACGTCGTATCCATTGTTTACCAATCCAACCCAGCGTAGGGTAATTGCCACACAGCTAAGCTCAGAGGATTCCACATTCCAGACGTTTGTGGACAATGCAACGGCGCCAAGCCAAACAACGGTATCCGGTGCAAATCCTAAGGATACGTTCAGCATGACGGGGTGGAACGAGGCACAGCCGGGCGCATATCTGACGGGAATCCGGTTTAGTGCACAAAAACGGGCCCCTGCCGGGGATGTGAGTGCGAAGCTTTACAGCGTAAAGCTAATAGAGTTGGCAGCCCAGCGGGACATCGTAGATGATGCCATTGATGAACTATCCATGGATATGCTGACGGATACGCCGGAAACCGTGTTTGCCGATTTAAAACCATTGCCGCAAACCATAGCTGGTGTTCCGGTTATTTGGACTTCCAGCCACCCTAATTTGCTTTCCAATGATGGGAAACTCATAGGAAGTGCCATAAATGGGACAGAAGTTACCATGACGGCACAGTTAACCAATCCAGCAGATGGATTTACCAAATATGTTGATTTCAGGTTGACGCTTTCCCAGCAAAATGCGTTGGTAGAAACTTATGAAACAAATGTGACTGGGACACCGAGTGCAGGCGGGCAGCCGGGCACCACAAGTTTTCCAGAGTATCCTGCATGGACCTTTACATATCCTGGCATCAGTAATGGTACAAACGGGGAGATTCACGATTCCCAGGTTTATGTGAAAGATGGATATTTAACGTTTTATAAGGTTTCAGACCGGCAGACAGACAACTATAACGAGTGTCTCGTAGGGGAGCGTATGCTCAGCGGGGACGGAGAGGATCCTGCTTACGAAGGGATAGGGGAATTGTCCATAACAGCAAAAGTGACAGGAACCGGGAAATTGCAAATATCGCCCGTGTCTGCAATGGGGGTCAAACCGTTTATCCTGACCTTGGATGCTTCTACGAAACAGGTTCATATTAGCTATGGAGAAATGCAGTTTGGCGATATGATGAGCACAGTACAAACACTGGAGGACATAGACCCAACTAGCTTACACACCTATACCATGAAGATCAATACTGCCGGACTTTTTGAACTTTGGATAGATGGCGGGGCTGTGGAAACAAGTGATGGGGAGGTATTGCGTAATTTTGAACCATGGGCGGAAGTGAACTATAAGCTTTCCAAATTGAGAGTTTGGATTACTAATATAACAAAGAAAGATACTCCGGTAGGACAAATTCAAAAAATTGCATTTTTGCCGGATAAGCCTGCCTATTTACCACCACTCGCTGCCGTTAATATAGTGGAAACAGAAAATCCGGCATTGTATGCGGCGCTGAAACGGGAGAGAACCAATTTGGACAGTGCCAACACCGGAAGTATTACACCGGCAGAATTGGAGGCTATTACGGGAACATTAGATTTGTCTTATGCGGGACTTACGGATATCTCGGGGCTGCAAAGCCTGAAAAACGTCCATACCCTCTATTTGGAACACAACCAAATTACGGATTTATCTCCCCTGCGCGGGCTGGAAACTCTGGACACCCTTGTTGCACACCATAACCAGATTCAATCTGTTGCAAACTTGAGCGGGACGCCGCTGCAAACAATGAACTTGGAAGACAACCTCATTACGGATGTTTCCCAATTAGGCGCAGTGACAACGCTGACGAGCATCTTTTTAGGGGGGAATCAAATCTCTGATGCTTCCAGTTTGGGAGGGCTGCTTGCATTGCAAAAAATAAAGATTGACCGGAATTTGCTGACAAATCTGGATTTCGCACCAGGACTATGGAATTTACGGTATTTGAACGCTTCCCATAACCAAATTACCAGTTTGCAGCCAATCAAGCAGTTAAAAAATCTCATAGATTTACGTGTGAGCTACAAT
>CALLNG010000386.1 GCA_938005345.1 uncultured Clostridia bacterium | reverse complement strand
TTAAGAATTTGAAAATTAAGTTTAACCGGGTATTCGGTTATAATATTGAAATATCCAAATCGCAGCTGTCTAATGTACCGGATTATTATATCCGCCGACAAACGCTGGCTAATGGGGAGCGGTTTGTGACGCCGGAGCTGAAAGAAATTGAAGAAAAGGTGCTTGGAGCGCAAGACAAAAGCATCCAGCTGGAGTATGAATTGTTTTGCCAGATGCGTGACCGGGTGGGGGCGGCGCATAACCGCGTGCAAAAAAGCGCGCGCGTTGTGGGAATGCTGGACTGTCTGGTATCACTGGCCAATGTTGCATTGCGTAACAACTATTGCAAGCCACAGGTAGATACAAGTGGTGTCATTTCCATTCAAGATGGGCGGCATCCGGTAGTGGAACAGGTTTCCAAAGAATTGTTCGTACCAAATGATACCTATTTGGACGAACAGTCAAACCGGCTTGCGATTATTACTGGACCCAATATGGCTGGAAAATCTACCTATATGCGGCAGGTGGCGCTGATTGTGTTAATGGCACAAATTGGGAGCTTTGTACCAGCTAAGAAAGCTCAAATTGGAATTGTGGATAAAGTGTTTACCCGCGTCGGCGCTTCTGATGATTTAACGATGGGGCAAAGTACTTTCATGATGGAAATGAGCGAAGTGGCCAATATTTTGAAAAATGCAACAAGAGACAGCCTGATTATTTATGATGAGATAGGACGCGGAACGAGTACATATGATGGTTTGGCAATCGCATGGTCGGTGCTGGAATATACCGTCGACCAGAAAAAATGTGGTGCAAAGACCTTATTTGCAACGCACTACCATGAACTAACCGGCCTGGAAGAAGTGATGGACGGCGTGAAGAATTATTGTGTGGCCATCAAGGAGCGTGGGGAAGATATTATCTTTTTGCGTAAAATTATTGAAGGCAGCGCGGATCATAGTTATGGAATTGAAGTGGCAAAGCTAGCGGGAGTGCCGCAGCAGGTCATTCGCCGGGGCAAAGAAATTCTAAAGAGTTTAGAGGATGAAAACAAACAAGTGGAGATCAAACGTTCTCAACATAAACAATCCGGTGCAATAGAAGGACAAGTTGGCATGGATTGGTTTGAGGGGCGAGACGTAGTGGAAAAGTTAAAAAAGATTAATATAGATACTATTACGCCAATAGAGGCGCTAGGATTGCTGCACGACATGAAACAAATGCTACAGCAGGAAAAGTAAGGTGATGAAATGATTCAGGTACTGGACAGCGCGCTGTCCAATATGATTGCAGCTGGGGAAGTGGTAGAACGGCCCATGTCTGTCGTCAAAGAGCTTTGTGAAAACGCTATTGATGCTGGTGCGACTTCTATTACAGTAGAAATCAGCGGCGGAGGCCTGGAACGCATCCGGGTTAGCGACAATGGGAGCGGTATTCAGCCGGAGGACGTGGAGAAAGCATTTTTGTGCCATGCGACTAGCAAAATAAGCAAAGCAGATGACCTAACAGAAATCCGTACATTAGGATTCCGCGGAGAAGCTCTGGCAAGTATTTGCGCCGTGTCGCGGGTGGAAATTCAGACCAAAGCATATGGATATGAACTGGGTGTGGAGTGCCGGTTGGAGGCGGGAGAAGTGACATACCGTGAAGAAACAGGATGTGCCCAGGGAACTGTGATAACCGTACGGGATTTGTTTTTTAATACCCCGGCACGGAAAAAGTTTTTGCGGAAGGATTATACAGAAGCGGGATATATTGAAGAGGCAGTCCGGAAGCTCTCGCTGGCCCATCCGGAAATTTCGTTCCGGTATATTAACGAACGGAAAGAAAAAATTTTTACGCCGGGAGACGCGAGACTGGAAAACGCAGCGCTTTGTCTATATGGAAAGGATGTGGCGCGGGAGTTGTTGCCGATTCATAACGAATATGAAGGCATCCGGGTGGAAGGGCTGACAGGTAACATTTCCCTGTATAAAAAGAACCGGAGTATGCAGACCTTTTTTGTAAACAACCGCTGTATTGTCAACCGTGCCATGGCGGCGGCGCTGGAAGAAGCGTATAAAGGACTTTTAGCAGGAGGTTGTTTTCCGGTGGCGATTGTGAAAGTGTTTCTGCATCCTGCTAGTGTAGACGTGAATGTTCACCCTGCGAAACTGGAAGTAAAGTTTGTCAATGAGAGCGCAGTTTATAAGGCTGTGTATTGGGCGGTGAAAAATGCCGTTTCAGAAAGCAAAATTACGCCGATGCTGCATGTACAGGCGGGGCAGCAGACGTCTGAAATGGAGCAGATTCAAACGGAAAGACCGCATTCGGCAGCGGCAGAGGAAGCCCTTCCGCTGCGAAAATTCATGCAGCCGCCTGTACCACGGTTTACAGCATCCCATTCGGATGGAGTAGCGCGGGAGCCGGGAATCCAAATGCAGAGAATGGATCCGGC
>CALLNG010000385.1 GCA_938005345.1 uncultured Clostridia bacterium | reverse complement strand
CACCTACCAAAAAAGGGTTGGCAATCCGGAGACGCTGAGTTATACTTACGATGACGCAGGGAACATCGAAACCATCAAGGAAAACGGGGTACTGAAGGCAGCCTACCACTACGACCAGTTCGGCCAGCTTATACGGGAGGATAACGCCTGGGCGGAGTGGACATACCTGTATCACTATGATGTGGGCGGGAACCTGAAGCAGGTTCAGGAATGCCAGTACCGGACGGATGCGCTGCACCAGACGGATCTGATTGGCAATACAAACTACGGCTACGCCACGGGGACGGAGACGGACGGCAACCCGGTATGGAAGGACCTGCTGATTAGCTATAACGGTACAACGATCAAGTATGATGCCATAGGGAACCCGCTGAACTGGAATGGGGTATCGAACCTGGCGTGGTCCAACGGGCGCCGCCTGACAGCGCTGCGCAAGGGAATCACGACCGCTTCGTATGTATATGATGAGACAGGGTTCCGGACGAGGAAAGTCGTAACCGGCACACAGACTTGGTTCGACCGTGACGCGGCAGGGAATCTGGTGCATGAGACACGGAACAACGGAAAGGACCACCTGTACTATTACTACGATGCCAACGGCAGCATCGGTTCCATCAGCTACAACGGGGTAAGGTATGCGTTCCTGAAGAACCTGCAGGGGGATGTCATCGCCATCCTGGATACCAACAGTAATATTGTGGCGCGGTATACCTACGACGCCTGGGGCAAGGTGCTGTCGGTGACGGATGCCAACGGCAACGCCAACACATCCTCTACCTTTATTGGTAACGTCAACCCCATCCGTTACCGTGGCTATTACTACGATAAAGAAACAGGATGGTACTATCTCAATTCCCGTTATTATGACCCCGAAGTCAAACGGTTTATCAATGCGGATTCAGAGATCTCGGGAGCTAACGATCAAATTACAGGAAAAAATCTGTTTGCCTATTGCTTCAACAATCCAGTCATGTTAACCGATGAAACAGGATCCTGGCCGAGTCTTGGGCAAATTTTTCAGGCAGCCGTGGGGGTTGCGGTTGCGGCTGTTGCCGTCGCGGCAGTTGTGACTGCCGGACCGGTTTTGGCAGCCGCAGCAGCAGTTGGATATACTTCTGGCGTCATAGCGGCTGGAGCCACCCTTGCCACTGCAACGGTGGCAGCCGGTTGTGGTGGCGGTATGGTTGCGGAAGCGGTAACAGGCGTGAATCCAATCAAGGAGGCTGTAGGCGATGAAGCCTTTGATGTTATTAGGACTGTTTCTACCGCAGGGGCTATACAGGGAGCTAGTAATATATCCTCCTTTGTCGGTCCATCTGTAGGCAGTTCTTCAAGACCAAAAGTGTCATCTAGTGGTACTCCATTTAAAACTGGGCAAAGAAACGGAACCGTTCAAGTTGGGGTTGATCCCAATACTTTAAAAATTAGCCGACCTATCTTACCAGCAAAAATGAAAGCAATTAAAATGGAGGCCCAATTAAATGGAGGGATAAATCGTTATGTTGAAGTATATAGCGATGGTTTGATTTATGATGGCAATCATAGGGTAGCTTATGCGCAACAAACAGGCGGGGCAGTTGATACGATTGTTATTTTTCAAAGTAGGTGATACAAATGATTGGACAAAATGATTTATATGATATGACTGCTGTTTTTAAACGAATACGAGAAGATGTTCAATATCCCCATAATATTATAATATTGCAAAAAGTTATCGACGTGCTAAATACACAAAATATTTATAAAGCGAATCAGATTAGAAATTCTATTGCAGAAATCCCTGGTCTAGATCAAAAGAAATGGTATTTTGTTTTTCATCAAAATCTATATGTACATGAAATCCTCTTAAAGGATTCCCGTATTGTAAATTTATTAAAAAAGATTTGTGAGGACTTGATAATGGCCATTAAATCTTGTAAATATGAATATGCAAAAGACTTGGCAGATATGGTTCATTGTTTACCAGATATTATTGCTGAAAATAACTTAAACATACCGAGAAGTTATTGGAGAAGCCATGTACAACCCTTTAGAGCAAGATGGAATCACAACTATCTAAAAAATGAACAAAGATCTATATCATAAATTATTATATGGTACAGGCCTTGTCTTTAGACTAAATTGCTTTCTTCAGGAAGTGTGGATAAAGATGCAACAAATTGTTCCTACATCGCAAGGGGATATTAATATTCATTATGTATACAATCAGACATTAAAAATATTTGATGATTTTAAATTTAATCCTTAAAACGAGGGAGGCCATCATTATGAATGATAATATTTATATACAGAAGCTATGGCAGGATAGTGAATTAATTCAATTAAAAATAGTATGTTCTTCTGCTATAATAACTGCGACTACAAAGATATATGTTTCCGATTATCTAATTGATGAACTAATTTGTCAAAT
>CALLNG010000384.1 GCA_938005345.1 uncultured Clostridia bacterium | reverse complement strand
GATCAGGGTATCGATCGCGGCAGCTTCCGTTGCTGCGTTAAACACATTACTGCTATCTCCAACAATGATAAGGCCCTTAGTGTGCCAATACACCTGTTTGCCTAGCGTTTCACTGATGAGACGCACCGGCACAATCACGCGGTCGCCCCGCATGAAAATGGTCGCTGGCTGTGTCACGCCACCCATTGTAATGGTTTGGCCAGCGGTATCCACTTTCATTTCCGCCCCGGCATAGGTAACAGTCGCCGTCTGTGTCGCGTCATCCCATTCTACGGTAGCGCCCAAACTTTCCGCCAAAAACCGCAGCGGCACATAAACACGGTTGCCGCTTTGGAACGGTACAACGCTGCTGTCCGCACTGTCTATCACAGTTTTTTCGCCACGCACAATTGCACCCGTGCTGCCTTCTAGCAGCACAACACTATTGGCAATACGTGAAGAAATGATTTCTTCCGGCGCAATGCTTCCTGCTTTCACCAGGCGCGCTTTGAAGTTTTTGCCGCCCGCGTCGGACGGGTCT
This sequence comes from uncultured Clostridia bacterium, assembly GCA_938005345.1. GTDB lineage: Bacteria > Bacillota > Clostridia > RUG12999 > RUG12999 > JAAWTG01. The sequence continues at coordinate 2,300 of CALLNG010000384.1, read as the reverse complement.
ACAGCAAAGATCACTTTGCCATCCTCAAAGAAAACCTCTACGCCTTCGTCCACCGATTCCACGGTGTATCCATCGTCCGGCATGGATAGTTCAATCACATCGGTCTGTTTGCGGGTGGGGTCGCTGAGGCTGATTTCCAGTTCCGCATTGGTTTTTTTGACCATCACAGCTGCCGCAGAGCTGCACGTGATGTCGCCAACTGTCTTGGTTCTGGAGTTCCAGAAGTTGATGCCTGTCACTTGCAGGTTGTCGTCGCGAACCGCCTGTGCTTCGTTGGAATTTTCCAAAATTGTGATACCAGAATTTTCAGCATATGCTTTGGTTTCCTCTGCGGATTTCCCTGGCAATATCGTATAAGCATACGTTGCGTCAACCGGATTTTCCCCGTGGTTATACCACAAGGTAAAGAAGTTATTGGTGTAATCTTTACTGGTCCGCGTGGGGTTATTGTCCGTGATGTTTGCACTGCGCGTTTCACGAATTGCATTCAACGATGCTGTTTCTGGGAAATAGTAGCCAATGTCGGCTCCTTCTACATTGCCCTGTAAATGCGCCCACTGCACATCGGTGAGAGCGGTTTCCTGCCCCATCTCCGGTGAAAAGATCTCGCCATTGACGGTGATGGTGTTGTCGCCTTGCTCGTTCAGCTTACGGTTTTCCACCGTTGTTTCCACGTCCACGCCGTCTTTGCAGTTGATGTCAGTGCCAAGGCACACGATTTCATCATCAAACATGAACCAGGATTTTTTTGCAAGCATGGAACTGTTGTTATACCCTGCTGCCTGCATACCGCTGACACTGTAGAGGTCGTCCAGGCCGGTACTGCCGACCCAGTCCTGTCCGGTTGTACTTCCAGTACCGCTGAAATTGTCGCGCGGCTGCCGGTCCACGGTGGTGCCGGGATACCGGTAGGGGTCCACCGTTACCCAATAGCCCACGTCAAACTGGGACAAATCATTGTTGTATAGGTACAGCGTACCAAAGCCCTGGTACCAGCCCTTGGCGTTTTCGTTGTTGCTTCCCTCATAAGTGGCAATGCGGCTGGACGACATAGCTAACCCTGCTGCCCATCCCGTACGGAAATTGGAAACGCGGTCCATCCGGTTGAACACGTGGTTTGTGACCGGATCCTCCCGCAGCGGAATGCTCTCATCGTCCAATATTGCCTGGGCCTGCGCCCGGTCACGCAGATTGGTGGTCGCCATATAATCCCGGTGGGTATCGTTTAACACATGGTATTTGAAAATTGTTTTGATTTGCGTGGCATGGGGTTCCGGCGCAAATTCAATGATCCGCAGCAGTGCCGTCAACACGGTGTGCCCATTTTGGTGACCGTCATAGTCACGGGAAATCGCACGGCCGCGCGTCATATCCATACCGCCGCCTTTATACATCAAGGAGTCATAGGAATCGTATACAATGTTGTATAGGTTTTCCATGAGCGGGTCGTCCGTTGCCGCAAACGCGGTTCCTTTGACGAAGTCCAAAATCTTGGTGATACCCGTCATGAACACTTCGCCGTAACTGAAGTTGTAGGCAATGGAGCCGTGCTGCAAAAAGGACCCGTCTGTATAAAATCCATCGCTTCCCAAATCATCCCGGTATTCCAATACTTCCAACGCCGCTTTGACCGCTTCCCGCAAACGGTCCGCCTCCTCTTTCATGGCGCTCTCTATCAAAATGGAATAGCAAATGTCCACACGGTTTGCACCGCCGGAATAGCCCGTTTCGTCCTTTTCCATATAGGGGTTAGGGCAAAACCGCCGCACGCCAATCAAATAGCGTTCCACCTGCTCCTTTGTCAGCCCGTCATAAATCATGGCGACAATGCCGACTTGGCTTTTCGCCCAGCCAATTTCCCAGTTCCACCAGTTACCGCTTTTAGCAACGGTATCATTATACTGATTCAAATACACAAATTCACAACCGCCGATAATTTTATCCAGCAGGTTCTTATCGCCTTTGAGTGAAGATCCATCCATGGCATATGCTTTCGCAAGCGTGGTCAGGCGGCTCAAATTGGTGCCCAGGTCCGTGGCGTCCTCCCACGGTGCATTTTCGCCGGATGCGTCCATGGTTGCGGTTAGCTCCTGCGCTTGGCTTACAATGCCAGCAACCTTCTGGTCATATATGGCCTGTGACTCTTCAGAAACGTCTGCATATTCCATGTCCAGCAGCGATTCTAAAAAGTTGGCGCGCACCTGTGCAAAGTCCGCTGACAAATCTTCTTCCTCCGCCGCCCATGCTGTACCATAACAGCCAAGCAGCAGTGCCAGCGCGCTCACAACCGAAACTAGTTT
>CALLNG010000383.1 GCA_938005345.1 uncultured Clostridia bacterium | reverse complement strand
AACCCGCGTTCAAACAGCAATTGAAATGCGGCAAATCGCAGAACCGTATATTCGCGGACGTGCAGAACGCCATCTTGAAAAAGGCCGCGTTGTTATTTTTGGATGCGGTACTGGAAATCCTTTCTTCTCCACTGATACAACAGCAGCGCTACGTGCTGCGGAGGTAGATGCGGAAGTAATTTTATTAGCAAAAAAAGTGGATGCAGTCTATGACAGTGATCCGCATACCAATCCAAATGCTGTCAAATTTGATGCACTTTCCTATATTGATGTCCTCAACCGCGGACTTGGCGTAATGGATTCTACCGCAACGTCCCTCTGTATGGATAACGAAATTCCAATCCGTGTTTTCGGACTGGATGATGCAAACAATATTTACCGCGCCATAATGGGCGAGGAAATCGGCACCATTGTAAAATAATTGACTGGAGGTTGTATGATGAACGCACAATTTAAAGATTCTTACGAAAAAATCGAACAAAAAATGAAAAAAGCATTGGATGTATTGGAAAACGAATTTGCTTCCGTTCGGGCTGGCCGGGCAAATCCTGCTATTTTGGACGGCGTGCATGTAGATTATTATGGTGCACAAAGTCCCATTAGTCAACTGGCAAGTATTTCAATTCCGGAAGCGCGGATGCTGGTTATTCAACCTTGGGATGCCTCCCTATTAAATGAAATTGAAAAAGCAATTCAATCTGCCGATTTGGGAATTAATCCCAATAATGATGGGAAAGTGATTCGTCTGACTTTTCCGCCGCTGACAGAAGAGCGCCGGAAAGAACTCGTAAAGGATATCCATAAAATGGGTGAAAATTGCAAAGTTGCTGTGCGAAATGTACGCCGTGATGCTTTAGATTCCTTTAAAGCGCAGAAAAAGAAATCGGAAATCACAGAAGACGATCTGAAAGATATTGAAGAAGATGTACAGAAATTTACTGATAACTACATTAAAAAGATTGACTCCATGCTCAACACGAAGGAAAAAGAACTGCTAGAAATCTAATTGGCTTTATACAATAAAGGATGTTGATAGGATGTCAATAAAGCAAACAATATATGGACTGTATACTACTCTGCAGTCCATTTTCATTAAAGATGTTTCTGTAGATATGGACCGTTTACCGCGCCATATTGCCATTATTATGGATGGAAATGGCCGTTGGGCAAAATCTAAGGGGTTGCCCAGGAAAGAAGGTCACAAAGCTGGAGCGGAAGCACTGCGAACAATAGCTGCTTACTGCAGCGATATTGGCATTGAAGTTTTGACTGTCTATGCCTTTTCTACAGAAAATTGGAAGCGTCCCAAGGAAGAAGTCCAGTCTCTCATGGAATTGCTGCAACACTATCTGAACAATGCAGAGGAATTTTTAATTGGAAAAGATAATAGGATTCGTGTCATCGGTTCTACAACTGGACTCTCTAAAACACTTATTTCCAAAATCCGAGAATTGGAAGATAGTACTAAACACAATAAAGGTATGCTTTTAAATATCGCGCTCAATTATGGTGGACGGGAAGAAATCACGCAAGCAGTCCGTAATATTGCAGCAGATTGTGTTTCAAAAAAGCTACTGCCCAGCGAAATAAACAGTGCTATTCTAGAACAGTATTTGTATACGCGCTCTCTGCCGGATCCGGATTTGATGATTCGTCCCAGCGGTGAATTGCGGCTGAGTAACTTTTTGCTGTGGCAGTGTGCCTATAGCGAGTTTTGGTTTTCGCATATTAACTGGCCTGATTTTACACCAAAACATTTACGTCTTGCGTTGCATGATTACCAAAACCGTAACCGCCGTTTTGGCGGTGTTTGACTTTTCTTGTTGCCCCTGTAGCTCACCTTGGGTAAAATGCTAATTTTGATTTTGTGAGCAGAAAGACGGATGGTAGTATGGGTAAACGGATTATCAGTTCAGCGGTCGGCATCGTTATTTTATTATTTATTTTGATTTCCGGACGATTTATTTTGATTTCCGGACGCTTTTTAGAATTAGCGCTCAGCTTCTTGATCTTAATTGCATTGGCAGAAATATATAAACCATTTGGGGTTTTTCATAAACTGCCGTTATGCCTGATCGGATTTTTAAGCGGAATTGCTATTATTTTAGTTTTTCACTTTAATTTGTCCTTACTGCTACCTGTTATCTGCGGCATCATCATTCTTCTGCTGATACTTGCCGTTTGTATGCATAAACAAATTTCGTTCCGTGATATCTCTATTTTGCTATTTTCCACACTATATGTTACGTTACCACTTATGCACATTAGTCTTGTCAATCAGATGGAAAATGGCAAATATCTGATATACACTGTATTTATTGGTGCATTTATGACCGATACCGGCGCCTATTTTTCCGGCCGCTTCTTAGGAAAGCATAAATTGATTCCAGAAATTAGCCCCAATAAAACTGTAGAGGGTGCAATAGGCGGCGTTATTTCCTGTACTCTTGGCTTTGTTATTTATGGTGGAATTTTAACTGCTTTCTTTGCCAAACAGGTTCATTGGCTTGATTTGTTTTTGGTGTCTATTTTGGTGTCTGTACTATCCCAATTTGGAGATTTGGCAGCATCTATGATAAAAAGGGAAATGAATATCAAAGATTATGGCTCTATTTTCCCAGGGCATGGCGGCATTTTAGATCGGTTTGACAGTGTTATTTTCGTTGCGCCCACCCTATATTATCTCATCCTGCTACTCCCCATCTTAGCAGGATAGCCAGTTATTTTATGATTGAAACAGAAAGGATTATCTCATGAAACGAATTAGCCTTTTGGGATCAACGGGCTCTATTGGTACCCAAACATTAGAAGTAGTGGATTGCAATGACGATATGCAAATTGTCGCACTCTGTGCCAATCAATCGGTTGATTTAATGGAAAAACAAATTCGCCATTACCACCCCCTCATTGCTTGTATGATGAATCAAAAAGCCGCTCTTGACTTAAAAACGCGCGTTTTAGACACTAATACCAAAGTTTTTTCCGGTATGGATGGTTTTATACAAGCTGCAACGCTTGCTGAAGCAGATATTGTTTTGACAGCAGTGGTAGGAGTAATTGGACTGGTTCCTACGATTGCTGCAATCAAAGCGGGAAAAACAATTGCACTGGCGAATAAAGAGACGCTTGTTTCCGGTGGTTCCCTAGTCATGCCTTTAGTAAAAAAATACCATAGCACCATTTTACCTGTTGACAGTGAACATAGTGCAATATTTCAATGTATGGCTGGACAGGAATCTTCACCTGTCAAACTGCTTATTACTGCCTCTGGTGGACCATTTTATGGGAAAACGGTACAAGAATTAGAAACTGTTCCCCCCTCTGCCGCGCTTCAGCACCCAAATTGGGCTATGGGTGCAAAGATTACCATTGACAGTGCAACTATGATGAACAAAGGATTCGAAGTGATCGAAGCCTCCTGGCTTTATGATATGCCTCTAGAAAAAATTGATGTGCTGATTCATAGAGAAAGTATTATTCATTCCATGGTGCAATTTGAAGATGGAAGCGTGATTGCCCAGTTGTCTCAACCTGATATGAAACTGCCCATCAGCTATGCATTAACTTATCCACAACGCCGTTTTTGTCAAGTGAAGGAACTGGATTTTTGTGCGCTACACAGTTTGACCTTCCACGAACCAGACCATCAGACATTTCCTTGCTTTAATTTATGCATAAAGGCTGCTCAAATTGGTTTAACACTGCGGGCATTGTTCCACCAATTTGACAT
>CALLNG010000382.1 GCA_938005345.1 uncultured Clostridia bacterium | reverse complement strand
TGGGAGGACTATTCTGGGCAGGATTTGCCCTTGACTTATGACTATGGGGAGCAGGAGTATGTATCCCTGTTTGAAATCACCCAGCGCATGGGACTGTCCGTGGTGTTTCAAACAAACCCGGACACGGTGGCGCTCTATTATGAGAAACAAACGCCGCAGACGGTCTTTTATCAGGATGGTTCCCAGCAAAAGGCGTACCTGCGCCTGGAGGACCTGTATTCAGACGGCGGCCTGTCCGGCAATCTCGGGCATGAACAAATGGAGAAGCTGCGCGCGATAGGCAGCTACCTGTACGCCAACGGCCAGGCGTATTACCTTGCCTGGATTCCGTTTTATATCAATCCGCCCCAGCAGGTGTACAATGACATGAACAAAAATTTCTCGTTTTATAATGCGGATTTTTTGTATACCTTGGATTATCTTACCCACCACGGCGGGCATATTGTGTTGCATGGCTATACCCATCAGGAAAATGAAACGGTCAGCGCGGTAGGATATGAATTTGGCGCCAATACGCCATTTTCCGCGGAGGAAATCCAGGTCCGGATGCAGCGCGCCAAGGACATGGCGGCGCGGCTGGGCTATGAAAACAACATCTTTGAATTTCCGCATTATGGGGCTACGCCGGAGCAGCTGGAGATTGCGGAAAAGGAATTTGACGTGGTGTACCAGCGCGATTTCCGGCAAAACTCCCAGCAAATCACCGAGGTGAAACAGTGGGGTAACCGGACGTTGTATGTGCCCACACCGCTGGATTACATCCCTTCCAAAGCGGAGATGCCCGCGTTTTTGCAAAAGATGGACAATTTACCATCCGGTCAACTAACCAGCCTGTTTTTCCATCCCTATTTGGATTTTGAGAGCTTTACTTGCTATACCACGGACCGGGGCGAGCGGACGTTTTCTGTGCAGCCGGATTCCATTGTGGTGCAGCTGGTGGAAAAAGTGCAGCAAAAGAATATGCGGTTTTCGGAAATTGCGCTGGATTGACGGCGCGGGTATAGAAGCGAAAAAGCGCCCGGCATGCCGCCGGGCGCTTTTTCGCTTCATTCCTCAAATTTGAGTGCAGCTCCGGGGCTAAGGCCCATAATGAATCCAGTTACAAAGATTTTCCCTTCCGCACGAAGCTGTATTCTGCGGCAAATGTCAATGTATTCGAGAATGTGGCCACGTTTGCCCGCTTCAGGTTCCTGCATTAGTACATCCTCTAACTCGTTGGCATGCACTCTTTCCTTGTCGTGTTGCTGTTCTCATCCATACAGCAGCCAACGCGGCTATAAAAATGGTCAAAAAATAGGTCTGATAAAAAGTCCATTGTACTTCCCCAGCTAATTCGATGATAGGAATAGTATAACACAAAAAACTAGGGAAAGGGAAAATGGTACCATATAGTACTTTAAATTTTGAAACCTCCTGTATTCGTTTGGCTGGAACGTACCTCGAAACATGTCTTCCGCCCTTAACGGGGCTCCCACTTTACTGTTTCTCCAGCATTGTTCCAGCCGCGCCGGCACATCTGCAAATCTATTTTTGTGTTCTAGTCAAAAGGTAATGGCTTTTCATAGGGCGTAAGCCCCCTATTTTAAATGTTTCCGGTCCGGACATGTGCCGGGTCAGAAACTCCTATGGGGGACGGGAAATTTGCCCGCAGGGCGAATGTTGTGCGAACGTACTGCCTTGTACTAGGGGGAGTACACGAAGGGGATGCAGTTCCCCTTCGTGTCATTTCAAAACAAAACAGCTATTTGGAATACCAAGAGAAATCTCCGATTCCAGCAGTGCGCGCGCCGTGTACAGGGAGAAGCCGTAAGAGGAGGAAAGGCCACAGGACTCGGAGGATATGATTCGAATGTACACGGCTGGCAGCGACGCGAAACCGTTGTTGTTCTTTGTGGAATTACGTATTTCGTCGCATGAAAACAAAAAAACGCCCTTGGCTTATACAGTCAGCCAAGGGCGTTTTTTTATTTGAAAATATAAACAAATTTTATATGATTTCTTTGACAAATTTATGTGATTATGATATACTAAAAATAATAATTGATGTGTTATTTTAAGGGGGATAATATGAAAAAATAACTTACATTGACGCTGGCACTTATCATGATGCTGTGCCTGCTGCCGAGCGTGGCGTTTGCAAAAGACATGTCTTGGACATGGACGGGTACCATTATCGGCGGCAAATATTACAATAGCCTCAGACACAGACGGTAGAAAGTGGCAAAGAAGCTACCTTTACAGTAAATAGTAAGGAACCCACCAGAACTAACTACGATTTTAAGGGATGGAGCATCGACAAGAATGCTACGACCGCAAGCTATCATGGCGGAGAAAGCATAAAAATAAGCAAGAATACCACCCTGTACGCCGTGTGGGCAAAACCAAATCCCAGCGAGAGCCCTGCTCCCAGCGAGAAACCCGAGCCTACAGCTACGCCTACGCCGAATATACCGTGGGTACCCGGCCATAACCATAACCACAACAATAACGGTGTTCCCCCTATAGTTTACATACCCCCCAAGACCGGCGACATGCCCTTCTGTTTATAATTTATCGTGAATAGAAGACGTCAGTGTAGGTATAGATGTAAACGGGGACGGTATTTGGGAGAAAAACAAGAACGTGACCGAAAGGTGAGGGCGCTGCGAAAGCTCCAAAAGATCATGAATTCGCTTTATTCTCTCATCAGCGCGTCCACGAGGGTCTCTATGGATATGCTGCCCATGCCGCCAAAGGTTTGCAGCATATGGCCGGATAGCAGCGTAAAGAACAGCTCTGCCCGCTCACCCAGTATCCCGGCGTTGCGGGATTGCAGCTTCAGCGCGCCCAGCTCCAGCATCAACCGCCACTTTTGCTTGTACTCCGTCATGAGCTCGCGTATGGGGGTATCTTCGCTGGCGCATTCGGCGCACAGTACGCAGTACAGCCGCGCGTTGTGCTCGTCTGCCATGAGACTTTCAAACAGGCGAATGAGCGCCGGGCGGAGGGCTTCCTCACGGTTCAGACCGTCTACCCAGGAGAAAAGTATGTCCGTCATATGGCAGAGACAGTCATCGGTTATGGTGACGATAAGTTCGTCCTTGGTGGAATAGTAGTAATAAAGTGTGCCCTTGCTCAGCTTTGCTTCGGCTGCGATATCGCCAAGGCTGGTGCCGTGGACGCCCTTTTGTGTAAAGAGGGAGGATGCGGTATACAGTATAGCGTCACGTACAGACGGAAAATCCCCGTGTTTGCGCGGCATATGCGTCCCTCCTTCCGGCAAGCCCAAATATCGGCCTTTTGACTGACAATATATAAATTATACAATACGGGAAGTGCGCATACAAGTTCAATATTGCAAAAATAAAAAAAGCGGGGAAATCCCTGCTTTTTTTATCTGTCGCAATTAGTTCATGCCATAGCGCTTCTTAAAGCGATCCACGCGTCCGCCGGTATCTACCAGCTTCTGACGGCCTGTAAAGAACGGGTGGCACTTGGAGCAAATTTCAACCTTGAGCTCACCCTTGACGGAACCGCTCTTGAAGGTCTCACCGCAAGCGCAACGAACGATGCTCTCACCGTAATTGGGGTGGATATCCTTCTTCATCGTGTTATCCTCCTGTATTTGCTGGGCGCAGGGCGATTAGCCGCCCTCCTGCTGCATGCGGGCATATACAACCCGAACGAAGTTATTATATCTTATACTGCGGTGCCGGTGCAAGTACTATTTTGATATATTCGGGCTTTTTTTATAAATGAACCCGACCGAGACCGGGGTACGGAGTGCCGCGGTTTATTTGTTGAAGGTCTTGCCTGTGGTGAAGCCGTCCTTCTCATAGG
>CALLNG010000381.1 GCA_938005345.1 uncultured Clostridia bacterium | reverse complement strand
CATTGATTTTCTTTTCCCGGATTATGATAATAAGGAAATTGCAAAGCCAACACAGCAAAAATCCTATGCCCTGCTGCGCTATTCTATGTCTAGCAAAGAGACAAATTTTCAAAGTTCTCCGGGACAGACAACAAGACACCAGAACGGAAAAATGGAAATTAATCAAAAAGGGCCAAGCGGCGTCCTATGGACAGAAGTAACAGAGGATATTGGAAATTTTGCTGCAAATGATATTTTGACCATCAAAACGTTTCAAGATGCAACGCGGCAAAATAATGCAAAATTACTGGAATATACATCATGGATTAACAATGAAACCAAAAATACGGGGTTTGTGAAACAATTAGAAGACGTGAATCCACAGTCCTCTGCCAGCAATCAAAACATCAAAAACTATAACGCAAAAGTGCTGGCAGGGAATCAGGGAACCGTTACCATTTATGGATGGGCCAGCTATGACCAGTATGAATATCTGCTGCGGGAAACCATTCGCAATGTGGAGGCAGGACTGCTTGGAACAAACCCGTCTCTGCAAAATGTGACACGGGATCTAGTTTTGCCGCAAAATTTATCGCTAAGCCTGGACAAAGGCCATACTGGGAGTGTGACATGGTCGTCCACAAACGAAACTGTTGTCAATCCGCAAACGGGAGCTGTCACACGGTCAGATTCTGGTGATATGCAAGTGACATTGACTGCGGTGTACAGCGTCACGGGTGAAGAAGGAGAACAAACAAAGACGATTGAGTATCCGATCACAGTTCCGTCTTCTGCGGAATTGACACCGGAAGAAGCGGCGTACTACCGTTATACGATTGGAAAATTTGTCAGTGGTTATGAAGGATATGCCTATGAAAACGACTTCAATTTTGCCTCTCTTGAAGAACTGCAAACAGCGGAGAATATAACTGTTGACTCACTCAGTACGATTACGGTTGAAAATGGTAAACCAATCTTTAACACAGGAACAGGAAAAATTACCTTTCAATACCCTGATTTGGATACCAAAGGGAATGCAAGACCTCAAAACAGCAAAATGTACAGCGTGGTAGAATATTCCCGCAGCAGCACAGGAACCTATATGAATTTGTCTAACGGAACTAACATCAAAACGCCAAGTACCAGTACTACCATTGGATATTCCAAAACCGGAAGCGATGACAGCAATTGGCCAGTATCAAGTGAGTTTACAAACGTTGCAGGTAATCAGCGCATGCGCGTAAAATTTTATCAAGATGCCACACGAAGCCAAGGAAACGCACCACTGTTTACGACCTGGTTGGAAAACCGGGACACGAATACCGGATATATTTTGCAGCGGGTAAACGATGGGGAAGAATATGAACCCAGATGGAGCAGAGATGCCAAAACGCTGGCCAATATTGTGGTTCAAACGGCGAACTATTCTAGCGGCTACGGCACCGTGTATTCGGTAGCGGCATACGAACAATTTGAATATATGCTGCGCGACCTTGTGCGCATGGCCGAAGATGGTATGTTGCAAGAAAATGTGTCACTGGACCGTGTGGAAACAGATTTGCTGCTTCAGGGCGGAAGTTTTGATTTAGATAAAGGCTGCAAGGGAACCGTCACCTGGACCTCCAGCGATGAGACAGCTATCAACCCAGAGACGGGAAAAGTAGACCGTTCGACCACGGAAGATAAAACCGTAACGCTGACGGCAACATATAGCGTAACGGATGGAACAGATACAAAGGAAAAAGTGATTGCGTATGAGATTTTTGTCCCGATGAACGCGCCGCTGCGTAAATTGGCGGACCTGTTCACCTGGGAGGTTATTAGCAATACACAGCCTGCGGATAATGTCCGTGGGGATTTAAACCTGGTGGATACTTTTTCACATGAAAACGTACCGGAATGTACGGCGGACATCACCTGGGAAGTGCTGGAAGGTGCGGATGCTATGACGCCGGATGGCGCTGTTACCCGCCTGCCGGAAGGGGATACGCGGGTGAAACTTAAAGCGACATTCTCTGCTGATGGACTATCCGTCGTAAAAGAGTTTGATTTTGTTGTACCGAGGTATATTTCCCCACAGGAAGAAACGGATACGGTAGCAGAGCAGCTAACTTGGCAAACTATAAGCATAGAAGCAGATACAGCGGTAACAAAGAATCTTACCTTGCCGACAGAAAGTCAAACAGTGGACGGAAATACAGC
>CALLNG010000380.1 GCA_938005345.1 uncultured Clostridia bacterium | reverse complement strand
AAAAGACAGTTCCGGCGTTGCTTGGGGCTGGATATGGAAACGTTTCTTGCGCTGCAACTGGATGAGTTTCCGTCAAACCTAAAGGAAGAAAAAAGCGGAAATGTGCACACGACATCCAAGCAGGTGTTGTATCAGGATATCCTTATGGGATTATTTGATAAAAATATACAGGGATATGATTTGGAAAAGAAATATCAAAGAAAACGGGAAATATTGTCTCAAATACAGCCGCCGATGGAACTGGTTCCGCTTTTCTCTTACCAGCACCAACTTTTGCGTGTCCTGGAACTCAAATGTGAATTAGGCAACCAAATTCACGAAGCCTATCATAGCAGAAATGTGCCGCAATTGGAGGCATGCTGCGCAAAACTGGAAAAATTACAAACCGCGGTAGAATGCCTGGAAGAACGGTTTACAGCCCTTTGGGAAAGCCATAATAAAGAATTTGGCTTGGACCGTGTCCAGCTGCGCCTGGGTGGCGTAATGATGCGGGTTCGTGCCGCAAAACGTCGAATAGAAGCATTTTTGCAAGGCAGTATTTCTTCCATTGAGGAGTTGGAAGTGCAACAGCTTTATTATGAGGGCAGCCATACACAGCCAGGCAATAGCCTAGTAGGCATGCAGCTTTATGATTTCATTGCATCCGCTTCTTCTACAGCAGTACAGTAATTGAGGCATGTGCAAAAATGCCGTGTAATTTAGGCGGGACAAAAGCAGAGCTGCTGTTAAAAGAGAACGCAGCAGTTAAATTAGATACGGCTTCTGCAAGTGAAAAATGGGGAGGGAATATCGAATGGGACAGCATCCCGTGGTGCCGGTAAACTGTTATTTTCAAGGGTGTTACAATCCGGAACTGGAAAAAGAAATAGAACGTTGTAAAGAAATATGCTTTCAGTATAACCAGCTTTCCCCTAATGCTAAGGAGACACAGCAGAAAATATTGTCAGGACTGCTCGGGGAGATGGGGAAAGAAGCGGTCATTACGCCGCCATTTTGGTGTGACTATGGCTATAACATCACGCTTGGCGACTATTTCTATGCAAATCACAATCTAATTATTACAGACGGCGCAAAAGTCACGTTTGGTAACCATGTTTTTGTCGCGCCAAACTGTTGCTTTACCACGGCGGAACATGCGATTGACCCAGAGATGAGAAAGGCTGGCATAGAAGTCGCAAAACCGATCACAGTCGGAAATAATGTTTGGATCGGCGCAGGTTCCACCATTCTGGCCGGTGTCACCATAGGTGACAATACCGTGATTGGAGCAGGCAGCGTTGTCACAAAACCAATACCGCCCAATACCATCGCAGTGGGTGTGCCGTGTAAAGTAGTGAGAGAAATCACAGAACAAGATAAATACCGGTATCCAGTATACGGACGATAGCTGCAAAAGATTATGGCGGTAGTTGCCTGAAGATATGTGCTCCATGTAACCATAATGGTTATAAAGAAGCGCTAATAGAGAAAAGGCAGCAAAATAGTTCTACGGGGTATTATTGAGACATTGAAGTCCTATTTCTTTTAATATTGGGTTTGAACTGTTATTTAGATGGCGTTATAAAACTAAAGTTCAAAAATAAATAGCGAAACCGATGTTTAGGAGAGGGTATTCCAAACAAGTCATGCAGGGGCTGGACGGCGGAACTGTAAATACAGTGAGAAGGGAGATTACAATGAATACGTTAAGTCCACACGAAAAAGTCTTGGAAATCATGAAAAATATGGTACCCTCCATGCGATACGATGGAAAGGAAGACTATTCTCAATGGCAAAAAAAAGCCCGGAAAAAATGTAAAGAATTGTTAGGCCTATCACAGTTCCAGAAATGTGCATTGGAGGTCCAAATAGAATATGAAATTGAGACAGAAGAGTATGTGGAAACACGGTTTAGTTTTCAAAGCGAAGAACATTATAGGATTCCTTGTCATTTGCGTATTCCAAAAGGTGCAGATCAACCATTGCCAGTTATGATTTGTTTGCAAGGACACAGTACGGGAATGCATATCTCGCTTGGAAATCCGAAATTCCAAGGAGACGAAACTAAAATTTCAAATGGGGATCGTGATTTTGCAAATAGAGTCATAAAAGAAGGATATTGCGCATTTGTTATGGAACAGAGAGACATGGGAGAATGCGGCGGAAATGAAGAGGGGCCGCAATGTTATGTGCCGTCAACAGCGAATTTGCTGATAGGGAGGACAACGCTAGGAGAACGTGTGTGGGATGTCCAAAGGGCGATTGATGTCATCACGCAATATTTTTCGCAAATTGACGCAGAAAAAATTATGTGCATGGGCAATTCAGGCGGAGGGACTGCGGCATTTTATGCAGCCTGTATCGATGAGAGGATTAAAGCGGTTATGCCATCTTGCGCCATTTGTACGTTTGATGATTCTATTGCCGCTATGTCCCACTGCATTTGCAATTTTGTTCCTGGAATGAGAAAGTATTTTGATATGTGTGACCTCGGAGGGCTTATTGTACCGAGAAGGATGGTGATGGTAAGCGGTAGGGAGGACGAAATTTTTCCATTAAAAGGGGCAGAAAAAACAGCAGAATTTTTGAAGCAGCTCTATGCATATAATGGAGCAGCAGAGCAGTTCCAGTTTGTGGTTGGAGAAGGAGGCCACCGTTTTTATGCGGATGATGCATGGCCTGTGTTCAAACGTGGCCTGTGGGAGGATTCAAATAGCGGGGATACGGAATGATGGGCTTATGAAATCAATTACAAATGCAGGAAAGGAACCCATTTAAAAGTTGCCATGGAAAAAATGTCACTGAGATAACGGCGATGCCTGTCCAGAAACAAGCATTGAGGCGGTATTTTTTCCAATTGGAAAAACGGGGCTTAGAAATAATACGTTCTTAGAAATCTTTTGATCCCCAAAACGTATATGGGGAAGATATAGGGGCTTTTGGGATTTCCTATTCCATAGATTTTTACCAAATCATAAGATGAACTGGAAGCGATTGAGTGCAAAACGTCTCATTGACAAAAGAAAATTACAATAAAGAACACAGAGGAAATGTGCCCTCTGTGTTTTTTATTGGCGTCTATAGACATGGAAAAAACCTCCAGTTTTACCGGAAAAAAGCTCTAGCATGAGCAAAACCTCCATGATATAATAACGGTTTGGCGAGCGCATTACTAAAAAATATCATGGAGTTTTTTAGCAAT
>CALLNG010000379.1 GCA_938005345.1 uncultured Clostridia bacterium | reverse complement strand
TGCTTAGAAATTGACCGTTGTATTTTATCCGGCAGAGGGGGATGCCGTCCGAGGACACTTCCATCCATTCGTTGCCGTCCATCTTGGTGTCGTACCGAGCCGGCATATCCGGTGGTTTCCAAATCTAACGAAAATCCAGCCCGATGCCGCTTTTGCGGCATCGGGCTGGATAGAAATTGGTTTAAACTAGGTCCTTGCACTGGTTGTAACACAATAAGAGGCATGCGGATAGCGGACAACACTATCTATGTAGTAATCGTCCAACTCGTTGGCAATACTGAATGCTAAATCAAAATCACTTGAGGTGGGAAATTGTGTCGGTGGTGTCATCTGGCTAACCTTGGATGGCAAGGGGACTAAGGATTCAATAATATGACTTCCGGCAACAACAGTAAACCTAGGTGTTCATTTTCGCTTTTTACATATCAGTATAGTCGTTAAAAAGCAGAAAACAGCGAAAGAAATCCGAGAAAGTAACAACATAATTCCCTGCTGATTGGTCGGAGAAACATATTCAAACAAAAGCTTCCCGCTTTTATTCACTACAGTAAATTTCTGGTTATCTGAGCTAAAAATGCTTTTTCCGCAAAAAGAATACACATTTCCCCCTCGCGATACCTGAAATTTATTTATTGCATCCATTTTGGCAACTTTATCTAGCTCTTCCTTATCTCGTAAACTGCCAATGTAGTTTCCTTCATTATCGATTTTGATTAGGGTCTATCTGAAAACCGTCAACACGCCCAAACAGCGGGTCTTTTCCGTCTGCTGTGCACCATTTTCCCTTGCAATACACAAAGTATTCCTGCGGAAAAATGGCTTCATCAGACGAAAAATCCCTCGCTGTTGGTCATATTTCCGGTTTTCAGATAGACCCTAGGACATGCTTTCGAAAAGGAAATAGAATCATATTCCCATCTTCTTCATCAAAAGATACGGAAATAGCGCCACTTTCAGAAAATGTAAAATGTCTTACCAAAATGCATGATTGATCATATAAATTTATATGATGTGTGGCTATGTCAGAAAAACAAAGCGCATAACGTCCATCAGTAGAAACAGCAATGCTCTCCAGAAGGGCAGAGCCGGTGTATTCCAGATCGTCTACAGAAAGTAAAAAATCACACTCGTACACTTGCTGATCTTCTGGTGTAATGGCATATGTCGGCTCTGTTTTTGCCCATGCTGCAGTTGGTAGCATAATGACAATAGCTAGAATGGAAACAAGGACGAGGCCCAACTTTTTACCCACTTAAATACATCCTTCCATGTATATCGTGCGACCGTTTTCGTGTACGTTTGTGATACATGCACATCAAGTCCTGCACCCTTACTAGTTGGACCTCCCGATACTTGCAGTCCAACCAGCTTTCCCTTAGAACTAGCCACAGGTGCATCGCTTACGAGATCAAGGCCAACCGGTAAGGGAGATGAAACGCCCAAATACGTAGAAACACCTGTGAGATCTCTTACATTTTGCATATTGGTCACGTGGATTGCAGGCCCATACCCAACACTAAGCAAGCCAATAGATGTGGCCTCTCTCTTTGTAGGTGCAGAATAACTTTGCTGTATTTCAATATTTCCGTTTAAATCGATAGAAACTGCAACGGAATAGGAAAGGGAAATAAACGCCGTTATAGAGAAGCCATAACTAATAGTGACAGTTGCTTTCCCAGTGTGATCAAAGGAAGATACTGGGGCGTTATTGCAGTATGCGAACATATTGTTCCCAACAATTCTCTGCCCTGTGGAGACATACATATCTGTGTTAACAAACCGCGCTGTAACTGGATCATAATACCGACTTTGCAGATAGTAGAACCCGGTTTCCTGGTCATAGACATACCCACGATACCGCAGAGGATTCAGCTCCGCCAGAGTACCCATTATGGCAATGATGTTGCCCCATGCATCGTAAGCATATTGGGCTACCGAGGATCCGGTGGCGGATTCCACCGCCATTACGTCGCCCTGTAGGTTGGTGATGTAATAGTAGACGGTGCCATTGTAAGTCATGGTCAGCGGCGCGCCGTTGGCATCGTAGCTGAAATCCAGAATGTCGTCCCCAACGGTCATCCGCATCAGCTTGTCGCCGGCATAGATGTAGCTGTAGGCATTGTCGTCGCTTATCCTTCTGGTGCGCAGGCCGCTGGTGTTGTACTCCATCTGCCAGTCCCGCGTATCCAGCTTCACCGTGGCGATCCGGGTGCTGCCCATGTCACCATGCGCATCGGTGATGAAGCAGCGGTACTCCGCGCCTTCGCTCTCTGCCGTCATCTCCACCCGCAGGGTGGGAGAAGTCTCTCCGGTCAGATACTCAAAATTTCTGGAGCCGGGAGCGCGGCACAGCCACTGATAGCTCAGGTTTGCACCTTCCGCTTCCACGATGAAGGTAGCGGTATCGCCGGGTCTGCCATAGTAATCATCCGGCTCGTTGATGAGGGTGAACTCCGGGTCAAACTCGCTGTAGGTGACGACACTGCTGGTAACCGTCAATCTGCCTGCCTGAGAGGTTGCCACATGCCCCATGTAGTCCTTGGCGATGCAACGGTAAAGATTCCCGTTGACACTGGCCTGAGTAGGAATATTCAGGGTCGTGGAGGTGCTGCCGTTGACATTGGACCAGGTCTCCCCGTCATCGGTGCTGCACTGCCACTGATAGGCCACCCGGTCGCCACTGGCCGCTACGGTGAAGCTGGCGGTTCCGCCCACAGTGCCGTAGTCGTTTTCCGGCTGGGTGGAGATCACCACCGGCGGCTGCTTGGACAATGTGGTAAGCTGCCGACCGTTTTCCCACCCCATGGTCCACCGATTGCCATTATAGTAGCTGGTGGGATTGCCAATCGCATCGTAGGTGATGGATTCCCCGTCGTAGGCGGTCAGTAGATCCTTCCACTCCGCATCTCCATAAGTGTAGGTGTGGGTGGTTTCTCCATCAGAGGATGTCAGTATATTGCCTGTCGTGTCATAGGTGTAAGTGTTGTTGTAAGATACGGGTGGACCGTTGAAGCTAGTGACAGTACCGCTCTCCGTAAGCAGCTGGTTCTGATCATCGTAGGTGTAGGAAGTGACATTGTTGAGCTTATCCGTGCTGGTCAGGATATTTCCGGCGTTATCATAGATATAGGCATATCCGTTAGACTTGTAGGTAGATCCATAAGATGTTCTGTAATAGTCCACGGATTTGACCTGGGTGGTAGTCTTGCTGTCGGAAATATCCCGGTAGGTATAGTTCCGGGTAAAGACACCGCTGCTCATGGAGGTCAGCCGACGCAGGCCGTCATAGCCCATGGTGAACGTTGTCAGTGCTGTTCCGTTCCTGGCAATGGAGAAGGTGTTCAGGCTGCCGTCCGAGGAATTGTAGGTGAGGTCTTCCGAGTAGGAATCGCCGCCCACCTGCCAGCTTTGTTTCGTCAGCTGATTGCTGGAATTATAGGACTGGCTGGTTCGCAGCACGGTGTTTTCTCCGTTTAGCTGCTGGCTGTTGATCAGGCGGCCAATGGAATCGTAAGTGTACACATAAGTGACGACTTCTCCGCCGCCGGTTTCCGTCAGACTGTGGAGCTGTCCTTCTCCGTTATACGCGTAGGTCAGCTTCCGCCCGTCAGAATAGGTTGCCGTCTTTATCCGACCCAGAATGTCATAGGTATAATTGACGGTAGCGCCGTTGCCATAGGTCTGCTTGGTAAGCTGACCGTTGCCATTGGCATAGATGTTGGCTGCCAGATTCCTGCTGCCAACCTTGACGGAGAGCATATTGCCAAAGCTGTCATAGGTGAAGTTATAGGTTTGGCTGGCGCCGCTGCTGTTGGTTCTCTGGATGGCACTTAAGTTTCCGTTGGTGTAAGTATACAATAGATTCGCGGTATTCGCAATACCTGTTTGCGTTACTCTGCCGGAGGTGTCGTAAGCGGAAGTGGTGACGGTCCCGTTAGGATCGGTCACAGAGGTTGGCAGAGACCGCATCACGGAATCGCTGTTGCCGTAGCTATAGGATACCGTTGCTCCGGCAGCATCCGTGACAGAGGTCAGGCGGTTGCCGCTGCCGCCATAGGCCGCAGTGGTCTGGATGGTCTTCCCGCCAGAACCGGACAAGGTGGTAGTGGTCACATTGCCGGTGCTGTCGTAACCCATTGCCTGAGTGATCTGCCCATTGGAGACGGATTTCAGCCGGTGGGTATAGGTAGTCAATCGGAGCTTCAAACAAAAACAGGGTCTCCCCACCGCCGACCCAGTGGAAGCTGTATTCCGGCTTACTGCCGGGGGCATTTCCCTTGAAGCTGCCCTGTGCAGCAGTGCTGTGCTTGTGAATGTGCCGTGGTTTTCCCTCCCGGTCTATGCCCACGAATACGGCGTTGTGGTAATCTGCGGATTCATAGACAAGACCCCGGTAGGAAAAAGCAACCAACACCTCTTTGTCGATGCACCGGTGCCGAAGCAGGTAGCCGTAGACCCGGCGCATGTTCTCGTGCTTTGGTGGAATCTCTAATGGTCTTTGAGGAAAAGGTTCTACCGATTCCCGGATGGTACCGGTGCCCATAGCAAGCATAAGCTGCACTGCCTCCGGGTACTCCATATTGTAGAACCGACAGGCAAAGTCGATAGCGTCCCCGCCCACCTGTTCATACTGGTGGAACCACAGGTTGCCCCGGATGGTCACTTTCTGCCCGTGATCCAGCCACATATTCTCCGAGCCGGATCGTTTCACTTCCTCCCCACATTGCCGCAGAAATGCCGCCAGATCTGTTCGTCTGGCCTGTTCCCGCTGCTGCTCCGTAAACGGTATATAGCTCATTTTACCTCCGAATCATTTCTTCAAGTGAGGGATAGATATATTTGCATAATTTGTCCGTATAGAGTATCAAACCTTTCCTATCTGCTGTAACATCTTCAGGTGGGAGGTTCACTTCTGATGTCATCGTGACAGGGAGCTGGTGTCACTGCATGGCTAGACTTTCCCCTTGGCGGTGGATTTATTTCAAATTGAATCCTCACCTCCCCGCTTTTCTGCATATACTCCAAATATTTATATGCAGGAAATTATGATATTCCCGTTGATTTTCTGCATATAAAATGGTATACTAATATGCAGAAAGGATGAGAGCATATGCGGAAATTTGATTACTCTTTCTTAAATAACGGTTTCCTTCCGGCATCTCTGGTAAATTTAACGTCCAGCATTGCCGCCTTAAGAACTATGGCAGGTGTCCGCAGGGAAGAATATCTGCGGGTCTTTTCGGAACTTGAGGCAGTCGCGAAGATCCAGTCTGTCAAGAGTTCCAACGCGATTGAAGGAATCGTTACCAGCGACGCAAGAATTGCGGAAATCGTAAATCAAAACAGTGCGCCGCTGAACCACAGCGAGCGGGAAATTGCCGGGTATCGTGACGCTTTGAACGAGATTCATTTGAATTACGATTATATTGATTTCCGGGAATCGGATATTCTTCACCTTCATGAGATCATGATGTCTATGGCCGGATATGAGTTTGCCGGCAGATATAAAACCAGTGACAATTACATTCTGGAGGAGGATGCCCAGGGAAACCGGCGCATCCGGTTCCGTCCTACCCCTGCCGCGGAAACAAAACAGGCTATGGAGCAACTGGAGCTGGCCTATATGGCCGCGCGGAACGATGGAAACATCAACCAGCTTCTTCTCATCCCCTGCGTCATTCTGGACTTTCTTTGTATCCACCCCTTCCGGGACGGCAACGGCAGGATGTCCAGGCTGCTTTCCTTGCTTCTGCTGTACAAAAGCGATTTCGATGTAGGAAAATATGTGTCCTTTGAGGAGCAGATCAACCGCTATAAGGGATACTACTATGACGCTTTGCAGCAATCCTCCTCCGGATGGGAAAACGGTCAGAATGATTACTTCCCATTTATGGAGAATTTTCTTTCCACACTTTATATGTGCTACAAAGAACTGGATAAGCGGTTTGCCGTAGTACACGGAAAGAAGGTCACCAAGAAAGCCCGGATTGAAGCGACCGTACTGAACAGCCTGACGCCCCTGTCCAAAGCAGATATCTGCAAAATACTCCCGGATATCAGCCCGACTACGGTAGAAGCGGTTCTGGGAAATATGGTTCGTACCGGGAGCATTCGCAAAATCGGATCCAGCAGAGCGATTCGTTATATCAAGGCATAACCCGATAAGCAGGCTGTAGGCATTCAATCCCGAATGCCCATAGCCTGCTTCTTCTCGTCGATCTGACGGCGCTGCTTACGGTCAGGCTGTTGGTGCTGGACTCTATCCTGCTGTTCCTTCTCCTGAAACATCCGTCCGAGCTGGACGA
Source organism: uncultured Clostridia bacterium (assembly GCA_938005345.1). GTDB lineage: Bacteria > Bacillota > Clostridia > RUG12999 > RUG12999 > JAAWTG01. The sequence goes on along the minus strand of CALLNG010000379.1, from coordinate 151 downwards.
TCAGAGAGGCTGCACCCCTTATGTGCTGCTGTCGGATCACCCGCAGCAGATTTTCCGCATACATATTGCCATGGGCAGCAGATCGATTTAGGGCAGCACCGCATAAATACCAAAATCCGCATTATACAATAGGTGCCAAATAAAAACTGTG
>CALLNG010000378.1 GCA_938005345.1 uncultured Clostridia bacterium | reverse complement strand
ACAGTCGGCGACGTGTTGGGGCGTTACCATCCGCACGGCGACGCGTCGGTCTATGACGCGCTGGTGCGCCTGGCGCAGGATTTTTCCTTGCGCTATCCCCTGGTGGATGGGCACGGGAACTTTGGTTCCGTGGACGGCGACCCGCCCGCAGCCTACCGGTATACCGAGGCGCGTATGAGCAAAATTTCTACGGAAATGCTCACAGATATTGAGAAGGAAACCGTGGATTTTGTCCCCAACTTTGATGAGAGCACCAAGGAACCGGACGTGCTGCCCAGCAAGTTTCCCAATTTGCTGGTGAACGGATCCTCCGGTATCGCGGTAGGTATGGCAACCAATGTCCCGCCGCACAATTTGGGCGAAGTGGTGCGGGCTTGTATGACACTGCTGGACCGCCCCGAAGCCACGGTGGAGGAGCTGATGGAGGACGTCAAAGGCCCGGATTTTCCGACAGGCGGGCTGATTATGGGCGTGCGCGGCATCCGCAAGGCTTATGAAACGGGCCGCGGCAAAGTGGTGGTGCGCGCACGCACCGAGATTGAGGACGATGGCAAACGCCAGCGTATCATCGTGACGGAAATCCCTTACCAGGTCAACAAAACGCGGCTCATTGAGTCCATCGCCACGCTCGTGAAAAACAAGGTGGTGGACGGCATTGCCGACCTCAACGACGAGTCTGGCAAAGAAGGCATGCGCATTGTCATTGACCTCAAACGCGACGCCAACGCCAATGTGATTTTGAACCAGCTGTATAAACATACCCAGCTGCAAGACAGCTGCGGCATTATTTTGCTGGCAATTGATAAACACAAAAAACCGCGTATTTTCAATCTGAAAGAGCTGCTGGAAAGCTATTTGGAACACCAAAAAGAAGTGATTGTCCGCCGTACCCAGTTTGATTTAAAAAAAGCGCAGGCGCGGGCGCACATTTTGGAAGGACTCAAAATTGCGCTGGATAACATCGACCGCGTGATTGACATCATCCGCGGCAGCGCCAACGTGGGTGAAGCGCGGGAAAATTTGATAGCCGAGTTTGACCTCAGCATGGAGCAGGCGCAGGCCATTGTGGACATGCGCCTGGCGCGCCTGACGGGACTGGAACGCGAAAAAATCGAGGAAGAGCTCGCGGAACTGATGGAAAAAATCGCATATTATCAAAAGGTTCTGTCCGACGAGAGCATGGTCGCGTCCATTGTGCGTGAGGAAATGCAGCAGGTCGCGGAACGCTACGGCGATGAACGCCGCACGGAGATCACGTTTGGAGAATCAGATTTGGATATTGAGGATCTGATTCCGGAGGAAGACAACGTCGTGACGCTGACACAGTTTGGTTATGTCAAGCGTATGGCGGTGGACGCATACCGTACGCAGCACCGCGGCGGACGCGGCATTTCCGGCATGAACACGCGCGAGGAGGATTTTGCCACGGAAATTTTCGTCGCTTCCACGCATGATTTCATTTTGTTCTTCACCAACCAGGGACGTATGTATAAAATCAAAACGTATAAAATCCCCGAAACGGGACGGCAGGCGCGCGGCACCGCGCTGGTGAACCTGCTGGAACTGGAGCCGGACGAAAAGGTGACGGCATGTATTCCCATGAGCCAGTTTGAGGAAGGCAAGTATTTGCTCATGCTGACCAAAAACGGCGTGATTAAAAAGACAGAGCTGCAAAAATACGATTCCTATTACCGCGGCTTGACCGCCATCACGTTGGACGGCGGCGACGAGCTGATCCGCGTCAAAAAGACGAACGGCACAGCCGAGGTTATCATTGGCACGCACCTGGGCAAAGCCATCCGGTTTAGTGAAAAAGATGTGCGTGTGGTGGGCCGCAGCGCCCGCGGCGTGCGCGCCATGAAGCTGGCGGAAGGCGACTATGTTGTGGGAATGGCTATGGCAAACGACGACATGGAACTGCTGACCGTGACGGAAAAGGGCCTGGGTAAAAAGACGCCTATTTCCGCGTACCGTACACAGGCGCGCGGCGGCAGCGGTATTAAAAACTATATGATAACCGAAAAAACCGGAAACGTTGTGGGTATCAAGACGGTGAGCGACGAGACGGACGACCTGATTTTGATGACGGAAGGCGGCATCATCATCCGAATTCACATTGATGAAATCCGCTCCTGCGGGCGCGTGTCCCAGGGGGTACGCCTGATTCGTGCGGAGGATGACACCGTTGCGGCGATTGCGAAAATCGAGCGGGACGATGAGGACGGCGGCGAGGCGGAATCACTGCCGGAGATGGAACCAGGCGAGGAACCGCAGGATTTCACCGCGGAAGCAGAAGCCGAGGAAGCGGAGGAAGAAGCGGAAGAAACGCCGGACGGGGAATGAGATAAGGCGTAGCAGGATTGCCGCAATAAATGTGCATAGAAAAAAGGAGAACCAACAATGCAGGAATGGATGCTGGCTTTTGCAGAAAACTATGGGTACTTAGGAATTTTTCTGCTTATATTGATTGAAAATGTGTTTCCGCCCATCCCATCGGAAGCCGTGCTTCTGTTTGGCGGAACTTTGACCACCACAACGTCCATGACCGTGCCGGTCACAATTATCGCCGCAACGCTTGGGTCAGTGCTGGGCGCGGTAGTACTGTATGCGTTCGGGCGCGTGCTACAGGCGGAGCGGCTGAAAAAGCTGCTGCGCGGCAGGGTGGCGAAAATTACGCGACTGCGCCCGGAACATGTGGACAAAGCGGAACAGTGGTTTGTTCGTTATGAAGAAAAAGCGGTGCTGCTATGCCGCTGTGTGCCCATTGTACGCAGTTTAATTTCCATTCCGGCTGGATTTGCGAAAATGAAAATGCTGCGGTTTTTGCTATTAACCGCGCTGGGCAGCGCAATTTGGAACACGACGCTGGTATGCGTTGGTGCGGGCCTGGGTACGGCCTGGGAAAGCGCTATGCCCTATTTTGACCAATATTCCGTGATTGCAGTGGTCGTGATGGCGCTGCTTTGCGTAGCGGGTGTGGGATACCTCTGGTGGCGCAGCCGAAAAAAAGCCGCCGCGCAGGCGAAGCAAATGCAGCAGGCGGAAAACACGCCGGAACCTGAGCCGCCGGAACAGGCAGAGCAGATGGAACCTGCCGCTGCGGTAGGTCAGGTGGAACAGGTGGGGACGGTGGATGTTTCCCAGGATGGAAGTGCAACGCGGCAACCGGAACCTGTGGATTTGGACGCAACCACTCCACTGAACAAACCCACCGAAGCAAAGCATGCACAGGCGGAGACAGGCGCATCCCAAGATAGCATAACCGCGCAGGACGAGGTGCAGCCGGAAGCCCAAGTACAACACACCCCGGAGGAAACGGACGCACAGGACGGCAAACCCGCCGTGGAAATGTGTTCGGAGAAATAACAAGAAAAAAAGCGGCAGTTTACTGCCGCATACATAGCAAAAGAGCGCAAACATTTCGTTTGTGCTCTTTTGCTATTTGTTGTACTGTTCCAGCGCAGAGCCAATCAGTCGGTCTGTTTCGTCCGCCAGAAACAGCAGAATGTTGAGCAAATCGCCGTCCAGTTTCAAGTTGTCCAGCGAAAACCGGATCTGCAGCCGTACCTTGTCCCCATATTTTTCTTTAAATTTTTTCAAACTTTTGGACTCCAAATTGACTTCAATGGGGAAAATATCGTTTTCCCACTGGATAATGAAATCCACTTCACAGGGCGGGTTGGATTGGGACCAATACCGCGGCGTCGCTTTAAATTGGTTAACCAGCGATTGCAGCGCGTCCTCATATTCCCGTGCCCGCGTGCCGTTTTTGACGGCTTTGTACAGAAACTTTTTGTTTTAGGACGGAATGGAATTCTAAATTATGGGAATTTTGGGGTATTCCCGCACATCCGGGTGCTTGGCAAAATCACGTTCATACGCACTGGCAATGCCATATTGCGCGGCCTGCATTGCCTCCGTGTTCCGCTCCTCCGTCCAAAGCGGGACTGGTTCCGGCATGCCGCCCGTCACATAATACATTTTGAGTTTTTCAACCAGTGGGTGAAAAACGCGTCCACGATGGGCGTAAGCGTGTCAATCTGCTGGCAAAATTGCACCAAGTTTCTGTCGCCGTTTGCCAGCAGGAACTTTATAAATGTCATAGGATTGATTTGCATAAAGTTTACTTTACCCACCTGCCGCACGTCTTTTAAAATGAGTGGTTTACGGTGTTTGGATGCTTTCCATGCGTAAAGTTGGGGAAAATGGTTCGTTTCATGTCACCCGACTCTTTGTTGCCCAAATGCTTGTTATCTTTAGTATAGGCCCTTTTTTGAAAAATCAAAAGAAATCACACAATTTTATGGAAAAGCGTGATAAAAATCACAGTATTCTGTAAAATTATGTGAAAACGGGATGAAAGGACGCTATTGCAGCAGCCAATCCAGAACATTGATTTGATTGATACCATTGTGCGAGGTGAGCGGTTTGTCTTTGAAGCGGGCCAGTTCTTTGAGATATTCCGGTCTTGCAACCATGAATACCGCCTCCTATCTGTAACCAGTATAGATTACATGGTTTGGAAAGTAAGGTTTGCGCAAT
>CALLNG010000377.1 GCA_938005345.1 uncultured Clostridia bacterium | reverse complement strand
AAAAGGAAATCCTTTTTTTGTTAAAATATGAACTCGTGTATGAGTTGACGCACAAATAGGGCGCAGACAACGAAATCCTCGGCGGCTAATTTTGGCCGTAATGCAAGAAGCTCCTGTGCGTTTGATATCCCACATATAAATTTGACGGTTGGAGCAGAGATTAATAAACCGTTCTAAAAAACGCCCCTCTGCTTTCATCTGAACGTAGCCCTTTAAAAAATTGATGATATGAACAAAGAACATATCTGCCTCCACCTTTTACAAAATGTACTCCACCCCAGCTATTTTTCCAAGTATATGGATATATTCACTTGCAACTGCTTTCAGTTCCATATCTGCACCAGAAATTTTAATCATATATTTTGTGGTGTTCAGGCGGATGGTATTGGTCGTATATTCAATAATCCCTTTGCATCCTTCAACCATGACCTCCCGGTCTCCCACCATTGATACAACTGGTGAGTCGCCAATAAATTCTTTCGGCATATCTAAAATCTCTGCCATCTTATCACGGAAAGAAATTTTTTCTGTCTGCTCCGCTTCTATTCTCTTCTCTCTTGCCATCGTTCCACCTCTTTTTTAAGCCGCAATACCACGACGGCCCACTTTTTGCAAACCTGTCAATCATTGTATTTTATGCGAATGACCTTCTTATAATTACCATTTTATCTGCATATACATGATAGTATTTAGAAACAAAAGGAGGCAGTTCACATGGCACGAGTGAAATGGGGACACCTGATCAGCATCGCCGTAACCGTTTTTTTTATTGGTTTATTGCTCACAAAACCAGATACTGCACTAGAAAATGCCTTTCAGTCGCTCATTTTGTGCGGAACCAATGTCATTCCGGCACTCTTTCCTTTTTTTATATGCGCAAATTTATTTTTATCCCTCAACGTTACCCAATACCTCGGCAATCTCCTTCGTCCTGTTATGCAGCCGCTTTTCCGCATCCGTCCTGAAGGTGCTTTGGCTTTCATCATGGGTATCATCAGCGGGTATCCGATTGGCGCTAAAGTGACGGCGGATTTAGTAGAACAGGGTGTTGTTCCTCGTAGCCAGGGGGAGCGCATGCTAGCATTTTGCAACAATTCAGGTCCATTATTTTTATTGGGGTCTGTAGGCAGTGGAATGCTTGGAAGCCCCAAATTTGGTATTCTGCTTTATGTATCCCATTTTCTTTCTTCCCTAACAGTTGGATTGGCGTTACGCTGTTTTGGGAAAAAGGAACCGCGTTCTTCTGCTTCATTGGTCCCCGATCTGGAGGCTAAGCCGTTTGGGGCATTGCTTGGTGATGCCATATCAAACGCTGCCAACACAATTTTTGTAGTTTGTGGGTTTGTAATGCTATTTCAAATTTTCCTTGCTATGCTGGACAATTTGGGATTTATTGTCCTTGTAGAACATATTATGCTGCGTTTGCATCTCCCCGCCGAGCTAGCACGTCCTATTGTATTTGGTTTTTTTGAGCCTACTAACGGCTGCCGCGCCTGTGCCCAATATCTTGCCGGCACTCCGCTTTTATGCCTCACTATGATTTCTGCCATTGTCGGCTGGTCCGGCATCTCTATTCATCTACAAGTTGCCGCTATGATCCGCCGTGCTGGACTGCATCTGCATTATTATTGGGCTGGAAAGTTACTGCAAGGACTCGTTGCTCCGTTTTATACCTTCTTGCTGCTCATTTGGTTTGGCGACTCCGCCAGTGTATTTTCGCCGAAAATTATTTCTATCCCCGGTCCGCTTGTGCTGTCTATCCCGCAACTCCTTCTATATTCCAGTCTTTATTTTCTATTAGGTTGTACTTTGCTGATATTCCTGATCTATACACTTCGCCTTGTTCGCACAAAATTTCAATAAATATCTCTTTTTAGCACAAAAAAAGGCTTATACAGAGAACGCGCATTTCGCGCACCTTGTATAAGCCCATTTAGAATTGCAACAATTGTAGTAAGACCATTAGTATGTAGCGAATGAATTACTCTGCGAAATTGGACATAACCAAATCAACCAAGCTGTCAACCGCCTCTTTTTCGTCTGGACCACTCGCAATAATGGTAATCGTGACTCCTTTGGTAATCCCGAGAGACAAAATTCCCAATAGGCTCTTTGCATTGACTTTTCTCTCGTCTTTTTCTACCCAAATACCGGAATCAAACGTATTTGCTTTCTGGATAAAAAAAGTAGCCGGTCTTGCATGTAATCCTACTTGGTTTTGAACTTCCACTTCTCTTGAAAACATATTACTGCTCCTCCATTTCGCAATACACCTAAGTTTTATCGAAAACTTATTTGATTACAATTTGTGTTTTTTCACAATCCATATATTCATTATATATAAAATTTCACAATAAGTCAATCTTTTTCTCATTTTTTTAGATAAAAAATTTTTCATTTTTTATGCAACATTCCGACATAACCAATCATTTCAGGAATTATTTATCTATTTTGCATTTATTTATTACAAATGTTTGATGCAATATATCCAGCAATATTGAGGCCTGTTATTTCTTCGCATGCTTTGAAATGCATGTTAGAATTCACCTCGCAGACATAAATGTCTCCGTTTGCCCCTTTTAACAAATCCACACCAGAAAAGTCTGCACCAACTGCAGCAGCCGCCCGCAATGCAATTTGTTCTTCTTGCGCCGATAAAACATAGGGCTCCATTGTCCCTCCCTGTGCAATATTTGCTCGAAAATCCTGTGAATTTTTACGTTTTACTGCCGCAATCACGTTACCTCCAATTACTATAACACGAATATCTTGCCCGCAACTTGCTTCAATATACTCCTGCATCAAATATTCCTTATTGCCAAGTGTATGCACCAATTCCAATAATTGTGTCTCATTTTTTATGAGATAAACGCCTGTTCCAAAAGAACCATAATTTTCTTTCACAATCATAGGATAATGCAATACCTCACCCATATTCCTGTAAATATCCAGTTCCCTTGCTTGCTGGTAAACCTTAGGCGCAAATATTGTCTGGGGAATTGGTAAATGCTGTGCGGCCAAAACATGATAACATAACGCCTTGTTATCGCAACAAGCGATACATTGTCGGCTGTTAAACAATGCAACGTCCAGCTGTTCTAACGTTTGTGCCAGCAACACATCCTTGTCCCAAAATAATGCTTTCTCTGGAAGAGGCTCCTGCCCCCAAATTTGAGCAGTACCATTGATTCGCGTCGCAATTTGAGAGGTCGCAACGGGCACAGCCTCTATGCCAAGCGCCGCGAATGCGTCACAAAACCGTCCAATATGCCACATATAGGATTCCGCAATATAATTTCCGTTATATACAATCCATATTTGATTCATTTAGTTTCATACCTCTCTATATGCTTCCATTTACAAACCATCCGCTCTAATGGGCGTTTCATACGCACTGACAAAATTTCTTTTGGGCTAATGGGATCCACCAAAATGGAAAAAACTCCGGCACGGTTTGCTCCTAATATATCCGTAAACAACTGGTCACCAACCGCTGCTGCCTCTTTTCGATTAAGCCCCAACACAGAAAGCGCTTTGATGTAAGCCGTCTTAGCTGGTTTTCCTGCCTTTGGCAACCCTTTACATTCCAGCGCCCGCATTAACGGCTGAACCCTCTGACCATGGTTATTGGAAACCAGACATACGCCAATACCTGCCGCGCGTACTTTTTTGATATACAAACGCGCCCATTCATCCACCTCCAAGCGGTTGTCCTCGGTCAATGTATTGTCCACATCAATAATTAAACCTCGTATCCCATGTTTCTGCAGGTAGGCTAAACTAATATTATCAAGCCGTTTGAACCGCGCACAGGGAATCAATTTTTTCAGCATTGGTCCCATCCCTTTCTTTTCTACTGGAACGAAAAAGAAGTAGGGGTTGCCTACTTCTTTTTTTATGATAAGATTTTCTTTATCATTTCATTTACAGTACGTCCATCCGCCCGTCCTTTAATTTTCGGCATAATCGCGGACATAACCTTACCCATATCCCGCATAGAAGCGGCTCCTGTTTCTTCAATGGTTTGTTTAACTATAGGTTCTAGTTCCTCTTCCGTCAATTGGGAAGGTAAATAATGTAGCAACACTTCAATTTCCGTTTTAATACCGTCAATCAAATCTGCTCTGCCACTCTTTTCATAATCGGGAAGTACATCTTTGCGCCGTTTGACTTCTTTGGCAATCACATCAATGACCCCTTCATCATCCAGCGTGACTTTTTTATCTTTTTCTACCTGAAGAATTCCTGAACGAACCATTTGAATTGTCTCTTTACGAATGAGATCTTTTTCCTTCATTGCGGTCTTCATGTCTTCAAGCAACTGTTCTTTTAATGTCATGTTTCATTCACCGCTTATTTAAATTTTCTTTTTCTCGCTGCTTCTGATTTCTTTTTCCGCTTTACGCTCGGTTTTTCATAATGTTCCCGCTTTCTAATTTCAGACAACACACCTGCTTTTGCGCATTCCCGTTTAAATCTGCGCAAGGCATTATCCAAGGATTCATTTTCTCTTACTTTCATGTATTTCCCCCCCTCCGCTGACATTGACTTCAACCATTGATCAGGCTATGGGTTTTTTTGCACTGTACCTATTATTATAGTATAAGT
>CALLNG010000376.1 GCA_938005345.1 uncultured Clostridia bacterium | reverse complement strand
TCCCAATCACCGTTTGAATGGATCAATATAGGCCAGAAAGAGAACTGTTGCGGTTCCTCGAGGGCGTAAAATCACTTGAGGATAAAGGGTGCCTTGCGTATGTGCTTGGGCGTGGCCAAACACAGCCACGGAAGCGTTTGACTTTCTAAAACAATATATTGTGCAAAAATATTATGTTTAGGCATATCAAACTGATATGCCTAAAATAGATTGCAAAGAAAATTATTTTTGTATAAAATATAGTGAGAAAGGGGGAAAGAAAGTGAAGAATGTAAATAAATTATTTAATTATGAACCCATCTCGATTCAAAATAGGATAAAATTACCATCAGCTGAAATTTTTCAAGTGGCGGAACTCTCTTTAATGCAAAAAACGGAAATGCCAGAACATATACAGGTTTGTGACGAATTAACATATGTTGTTTCAGGGAAAGCTGTTGTCCTATCTGGTGATTATAGTAGTGAAATTTCAGCAGGTCAAATCCACTATATAAAAAAAGGCTGGAAACATTCTATTGTTGTCGGTAATGATAGTTATTTTAGATATATATGTATCGGGTTTCAGCTTAAAAAGGGGTATGAAAATAACGATATATTTATTAACGCTATGGAAAGCAGCCCATATAAGATATTTGAGGATAGAAATAACGTAAAAAGTTTATTAGCATTGCTTTTAGATGAATTATATTTGAAAAATACGTATATGGAAGTAATGATAAATCACTATCTTTCTGAAATCATGATCTCTATCTATCGTTCCTTCATAGGGTGTAATACCGTCCAGGATAACCGAATCAATAATTCCACTTCCAATTTTGCAGTGTATACTGTAATCCGTTATATAGACCGTGAATTTATAAATATAAAAAATATTCAGGAAATCTTTGGCCATATTTCCTATAGCCAATATTATATATCCCATTTATTTAAAGAAAAAATGGGCATGAGTATCAAAGAATATGTTACACAAAAGAAAATGGCTGTCGCATCTGAAATGATACAGACATATGATTGCTCCGTTGAAGAACTGACAGAGTATCTTCACTATGAATCCTCCCACACATTTCGGCAAGCATTTAAAAAGTTTTATGGGGTTTCGCCAACTGAATATAAAAGAAAGAAAAAAATTGAAAGCTAGTTTAATCTCAGAAAAATAGGGAAAGGCCCTTCCTGCTTTTTTGGTTGTAAAAACAAAAAAGCGGTTGTGCCCATTTTTGCGAGCTATCAGTGGTGATATCCATACGGTTATTAAAATAATATCATAAGAAGGCGCTTATTCTATCCGGATGGATGCCTTCCTATTTCATCGCAAGAAAAACAAATTAGTTGGTAGATAACAGGGCCTTCCACAGCTAAAGTTTTCTAGTACGCGGTGTTCCCAACCGCATTCATAGCCGTCTGGGTGCAGTAGCAGATTAACGCTGTTTCCCCAAAATAGCTGGTTATGCAAACGTAGCTTGGTGGCCGTTAGTTTACCGGAGTCGCGGTTTGTGCTGTACAACAAATATATTCAGATATAGAATAGGAAAGACACCGATAGAATGGTTATGATCGATTGCATGATGAACCTTACACTGCTATATTACTTCAGAGAGAAGACGGGCGGTTTGCGGTTAGCGGATATTGCGCGTGCATGCCGGCACGACGGCGCGGGCGATCATCTGTCCGGATGGCGGCCTTTCCCATATCGTCGTATTTGATTCCAGTATGGGAGATGTACTATATAACACAAACGCGCGGACAAGAATATGCACCGGTCCGCTTTTTGACTATTGGCTACGTGGCGGGAATTATTCACAAGGCAGTTTTCTCTTTTGACTATGGTTTGACACTGTAAGTTTTAAACATGATAATGGTTTCCATTGTGGCACTGCTGTATCTATACAACTAGAGAATTATAGAAAACTGTATAACAAAAAGATGCATAAAAGGAAAGCCGCCGCACGATACATGCGGCGGCTTTTCCACAAAAAAGGTGGAAACCGTTACAGATTCCACCTATTATATCAAAGGTTCTGTTTTACCTGATGGACAATATTTTCTGCGGTTAACCCATATTCTTTGAGCAAAACATACGGGTCACCTGACCTTCCGAACATATCCTGTATACCGATACGCACGAGCTTTGACGGCGCGTGTTCACACAGTACTTCCG
>CALLNG010000375.1 GCA_938005345.1 uncultured Clostridia bacterium | reverse complement strand
AAAGAAGTATAGCACAGAATTATTGGATATTCTTGACACAACAGACGCAAACAAATTCAAAGAGACTAGCGAAAAACTCGCAAAACTTTTCCCTGGCGTAAATGGAAGCTTGCCGGGTGTCGGGAAAGTTACTACGCCAATTAATATGGGGATGGGGCACATTGATGAATTTTCCCTAAAGGACAATTTGATTAGAAACGCGTTCAAGCCTAAAACTTAAAGGAGTTGAACGTACATGGCTATTTCGTTAGCTACAAAATTTTTACCCTATGTGGATGAGATGTTCTCCACAGAAAGCAAAAAAAGCCTTTTGACGAATCAAGATTTTGACTGGACAGGGGCGCATACTGTAAAGGTATACAAGATAAGTACAACCACAATGAATGATTATGACCGCGCTGGTACAACAATCGGCGTTACGGACGGAGAAGAGGGAACCATCCGCTGGTCAAGATATGGAGCGGTTGCGGGGCTGGACGCAACTACCGAAGAACTAACCTTGTCGAAGGATCGTTCTTTTACTTTCGCTATTGACAAGCTAGATAGTGATGAAACGGCGCAGCAATTACAAGCCGCTTCCGCTCTCGCAAGACAGACGCGTGAAGTCGTTATCCCTGAGGTAGATAGTTACGTCTACAATATTATGTGCACAAAGGCAGGAACCAAAGCAACGCCAGCAGCATTGAACAAAACCAACATTTACGAAGAAATTCTAAAAGCAAATCAAACACTTGACGATGCACAGGTACCGGAAACGGGGCGTGCTATTGTTGTAACTCCTGCAACTTATGTGCTGATGAAGCAGTGTGCAGACATTGTCATGGATACAGATATTGGAAATGATATGCGGTTAAAGGGTGTTATTGGAATGCTTGATGGCTGCACAGTCCTTAAAGTCCCCGCCAGCAGAGTCCCGGCAAAATTTGGATTTATGGTTGCCCATCCGTGCGCAACTGTTGCCCCAACAAAGTTGGAAGATTATAAAATCCATCAAGACCCGCCTGGAATCTCCGGCTCTTTGGTAGAAGGCCGTATTTGTTATGACGCTTTTGTACTTGATAACAAGGCAAAAGCGATTTACTATTATGCAACTACATAAATGATATGCTGACAGGTACGCAGGTTGTCCCGCGTGCCTGTCTTTTATGCCCTATAGCAATAGTGGAATAAAATTTCAGGTAAACCATGTTGCGAACTCCCGCAACCAACTTTAAATCCGCTTGGCATAAGGCTTAGCGGATTTTTTATTTTTTTGACCTTTCCCTGACCTTTCAAGTTTTCCCCCTCATTTTCCCCCTAAAAAAATTTTTGTGGAATATTCCCTCTTCCTCTATATTCCATATTTTCTCTCATTTTAACTTTTTCTTACAAAAACAAGATACATTAAAAAATATGAATAACGCAAAATATTTTTAGAGGAGGGGGTATAAATCCAGTGTTATCCCTGTTATATTGTTACCGAATCTCAAACCGCTCTATTCATAGGCATTCCAGCCTACATTTTTATAACAATGCGATAACAATTATAACATTTTACCGCTTATAGCTGCTATTTCCCCATATATTTTTATAGTTTTTTGCTATTCTTACTCCCTCATTTTTATTTCCACACGTTTTCTGTCATCCAATGCATTTCTTGCAAAATCCCTGTTAAAATTTCACATTCACTCACATAACCTTTCCAAAACCTTGTCTTATAGGAAGCAATGATTGACTGCTCAAAAAAGAGTAACCAATTATCTAAAAACACTTATAGCGATTATACAAAAAACAAACAATCCAAGACGGCGTAAATAGGCATTTGACAAACGCCGGAAAACAGGATATAATAAGTTATTGTAAAGACGGTTTGCCAAAAGGTAAAACTACATAGTGGCTGCTATTCTTTGACCAGGATAGCGGCCATTATGCGTTTATGGGAAATCAGCGAACGTATAATTGCCCCAGCTATTCAAGGCTAGGGCCGCAATGATTCGTCAGTTTTTATCAGGTATTTCATGGGGATGTCTTTTGCGTATACCACCTTCACATAAGGCTATCAGCGTTTTTGACTCCATTTTATTTAGGCTGATACCCGCTGATCGATCGGCTAATCATTTCTCATGATTGTATCAATCTTTCCCCGCCTTCGCGGACTGTAAAGTTAAATGAAAGTTGAAGGTCCGTCCGTTTTCTGGTACCATGGTTCGTCCATTTTCTTCATTTTTTTCATTCCTTTCTTATAGCCAATTACATTATTCAAAAATTACGGTCAATGGCATAGAACTCATTCCACTTACGATGATTTCAATGCTAAATGGCTGTGTCAAGTCTATTTTTACTTCTTCAAAATCAACATCAAAATCTCCGTCAAAGTCCGGATAGGTTGACGTTAAAATCACCCTCGACCCCGTAAACCGCATCCCATTTTGTACGATGCTATATGCCACATACACACCAG
>CALLNG010000374.1 GCA_938005345.1 uncultured Clostridia bacterium | reverse complement strand
AAAGCAGGTATTTTGAAAGAAAATCCCTCAGCAGATCTGGAAACCCCTAAACTGAAAAAGACACAGCCGCGTTATTTGACGCTTAACGAATCAAAAAAATTGATAAAAACAGTGGAACATGCTATGAATGAACGCGATATTTGTATTATAACTTTTTTCTTAAACTGCGGAATTCGTCTATCAGAATTGGTTGGAATCAATTTGAGCGATATACATGGTGACAGTATTCGGATTTTAGGTAAAGGTAACAAAGAGCGGTTTATTTATATGAATGCACCGTGTATGACGGCTTTGCAAAATTATTTGCGTGTTCGGCCAGTAGACGGTGTGGTGGACCGGGATGCTTTGTTTCTGTCCAAACAGAAAAAGCGCATTAGTACGAAAATGGTGGGAGTGATTGTAAAAAAGTACATCGCCCTTTCCGGTCTTGATTCATCAAAATATTCTCCCCACAAGCTGCGGCATACAGCGGCAACCTTAATGCACCGGTATGGTCACGTAGATGTACGAATTTTGCAGGAGATTCTAGGCCATCAAAACCTTTCTACCACCCAAATATATACCCATCTTGAAAATGAACAAATTCGGGATGCAATGAAGCAGAACCCGCTTAGAGGAGAATAATAAAATTCTCCTCTAAGCGGGTTCTGTTATACAGCGTTTATAGTTTTTGATAGATAAGCCGATAAATGACCACAAAGGCCTGTTCTCTCAGTGCAGTTTCTTTTGGACCGAATGTCCCTTCCCCCATTCCCTGCATCAATCCGGATTTTAGCACATTTGCGACATAGTCAACAGCCCAAGGGCTAACGTCCGGCATGTCGTTTATGGAACTGGATTTGTCACCCGGCTGAATGCCTTGGATTTCAGCAGCTTTCCATATGATTTTTGCCATTTCTTCTCTTGTAATTTTATCGTTGGGAAAAAGGTTCCCATCCGCGCCATCAATAAGATCGTATTTCTCTCCTGTAGCAATATCACTTGCATACCATTCATTTCCTTGAACATCATGAAATGTACCAGTATACGGAATGGGTTCCAATTGCAGTACGCGAACGATCAATGAAATAAATTCTGCTCTTGAAATGTTCTCGGATAAATTTAAACTGTTTCCATCTCCTTTGACAATTCCATCTTCCAATAATTGTGTAACTTCCTCTTTTGCCCAATGCCCTTGTAATTCTGTTTCATACGGATCTGGTGTTGGTGTTGGCGTTGGCGTTGGTGTCGGTACCGGAGTCGGGCTAGGAGTTGAGTCTATGACCGTGTTGTTTCCCCCGCCACCGCCTGAACTTGACCCACCCCCGTGGATGTTACCCGAACCGTTATTGCCTTCGTCCGGCAAAGGTGTATCATCATCAATAATCGGTTCATCTGAAAAGTAGATATATTTTCCTTTTTGTTGAAATGGAACGCGCTCGCCATTCAACAAAACGGTATTGATTTTGTTATCAACTTGAATCGTAAGTGTTTCTAAATCTACCGTAACAATCCCATCATCCAAATCATTTGCGGTACCGGTTAAAGAATTGGTTGGGACGCTGTCAATTTCTACTTTGCCGTTTCCCCATTTGACAGAGAGTTCTGTGGCCGGGCTTGTGGCATAGATAAGCGGATCTTCCTCATTCCAAAGCCCTGTTGCATCTTGTAAGATCGCAGAACGAATTTTGCCGTTTTCCTCTTTTTCTATGTAAGCCATGCTGGCATCCGTTTGATAATCCTTAATTTCACGCTTTGTTTTTTCGTTTTCATCATGCAAAATATAATATGTCCCTATTGTTGTATTTTGAGTAATTTTATCTTGGATTTTGATATCAAAAGCTACACCGTCTTCATCTTTGATGTCCAGAGGAATTGCGGCCGTCGACACCTCATAATCCGAACCAACTGGCGTCGGGAAAAGAACGGTGTTAAATACGGTATCTCCTACTGCGCCATCTTTCACATAGGTAACATAATCTACATTAGATTCACCAATGTAATACCCGTCATGATGAATGCCCGAACCGTCTGTCGATAGTCTCACGCCATCCACAATGCGTGGCTCACTTTGACCCTTTGGTGTAAATTCCTGCGGATTGACCGGAACAATTTGAATATTTGCCTTTTCCATATTGGTTTTTACCGCCATGGTTTGCTCATCAATTGTCAAATTTGCTCCCGGCAGCGTATGCCACGCCTGTTCATATTTATTTTCACGCGATTTGTCTTCTGGTGACAAGAAATCCGATACGATATAAAACCCAGGTTTCACAAACAAAACGCTTCTCGAATGGGTCACATCCGCATAGGCGGGGCCGCTCCTCCCGATATTATTGTAGGTAGTTCCTTTGAAGAAA
>CALLNG010000373.1 GCA_938005345.1 uncultured Clostridia bacterium | reverse complement strand
CGGAACCGCCACCGCTTCACAGTCCGGGTACTGTTCCTGTACCGCACGGCGCAGAGTACTGCCCGCCTGCTGCGAGGTCAGGGTCCCCTTAAAGGAATCGGGGATCAGAATACATTTTTTCAGCATGCCGTCACCGTCCTTGCCAATTAGGTAATACAGATTTGGCCGCAGCGGGCCCACTTTCACCGGATAAAAAATCCGTTCTCTTTTTGTATGGTTCGGCCAGGTTCAGTATACTATAGGAAAGGCGGGAAAGCAACGGAGAAAAGGAAACAAACGTTTCTTTTTTCCTCTCTTTACTTGACACGAACCGGGAAAAGGGAGTAAAGTATATCCATATTTGGTTACAAACTGCGGGAACCGCTGAGAAAATAAAGGATGGTGGAACCATGCCCCCGAAAAAGCAAAGCTATGGCAATGAGAGCATCACCTCTCTCAAAGGAGCCGACCGGGTTCGCAAGCGCCCGGCCGTTATTTTTGGGTCGGATGGAATTGAAGGATGCGAACACGCTGTATTTGAAATATTGTCAAATTCTATTGATGAGGCGAGAGAAGGATTTGGCACCATAATTGAAGTGACGCGCTATTTGGACAAGTCCATTGAAGTAACGGACCATGGGCGCGGTATTCCGGTGGATTTCAATCATAATGAGCAGCGCTATAATTGGGAATTGGTATTTTGTGAGCTTTATGCAGGTGGGAAATATCAGAATTTGACCGGAGAAAGCTATGAATTTAGCCTGGGACTGAATGGTTTGGGGAGTTGCGCTACACAGTATAGTTCGGAGTATATGGATGTTCGTGTAGTGCGCGATGGCTTTGAATATAAGCTGCATTTTGAAAAAGGCGAAAATGTGGGCGGCATGCAAAAAACGCCGAGCAAGGAAAAAACGGGATCCACGATTCATTGGCGCCCGGATTTGGAGGTATTTACTGATATTGATATACCGCTGGAATACTATCAGTCTATGCTGAAAAAACAAGCGGTAGTCAACAGTGGGTTAAAGTTTGTGCTGTATGATGAGACGGAAGACGGCATGAATGTTTACGAATACTATTATGAAAACGGAATTGTGGACTATGTGAAGGAATTAGCAGGCGAGGACGCGCTGACGATGCCACAACTCATAACGGCGGAAGGAAAAGGGCGCGACCGAGAGGACAAGCCAGAATATAAGGTGAAGTTAAATGTGGCATTTTGTTTTCATAATCGTGTCAATGAGCTAGAATATTTTCATAACTCTAGCTTTTTGGAATATGGCGGCAGCCCGGACAAGGCTGTGCGAAGCGCGTTTGTCTATGCGGTTGACCAGTATCTAAAAAATAATGGAAAATATAACAAAAATGATTCTAAAATTACGTTTCAGGATGTACAAGATAGTTTAGTGTTGGTCAGCAGTTCTTTTTCTACCATGACGAGTTATGAAAACCAGACCAAAAAAGCCATTACTAATAAATTTATTCAAGAATTTATGACCAATGTGTTAAAACATGAATTGGAAATTTACTTTATAGAAAACAAAATGGATGCAGAAAAAATCTGCGGGCAGATTTTAATTAATAAGCGTAGCCGGGAATCCGCGGAAAAAGCGCGCTTGAATGTCAAAAAACAGCTTTCAGGCAGTATTGATATTACCAACCGTGTGCAAAAATTTGTGGATTGCCGCACCAAAGACGTTTCCCGGCGGGAAGTATATATTGTGGAGGGCGACTCTGCATTAGGTTCTTGTAAAATGGGGCGGGATAGCGAATTTCAGGCCATTATACCCATTCGCGGAAAAATTTTGAACTGTTTAAAATCTGATTATGATAAAATTTTCAAAAGCGAAATCATCACCGATTTAGTAAAGGTTTTGGGGTGCGGCGTGGAAATTAAATCCAAACACAATAAGGATTTTAATACCTTTGATTTGGATAACTTGCGCTGGAGCAAGGTCATCATATGTACTGATGCGGATGTGGACGGTTTTCAGATTCGGACACTGGTACTATCCATGATTTATGCCTTGATGCCGACGCTGATTGATAAAGGGAAGGTTTTTATTGCAGAATCGCCGCTGTTTGAAATCCAAACAAAAGACGAAACCTACTTTGCGTATAATGAAAAAGAAAAAACGCAGATTTTAAATGAAATTAAAGGAAAAAAGTATACCTTGCAGCGTTCCAAAGGATTGGGAGAAAACGAACCTGATATGATGTGGCGGACAACGATGAATCCGGCTACGAGGAGGCTCATTCAAGTGAGCAACGAAGATGCACAGAAAACGGCGGAAATGTTTGATATTCTGCTAGGAGATAATTTGACAGACCGAAAAAAATTTATTGCGGAACATGGAAATCAGTATTTAGATATGATTGATGTGAGTTAATAAAGGGAGGCCAGCATGAGGAAAAAAAACGAAGAAAGCAAGCATAAGGCGCCAGAACATGTAGTGGAAAATATTTCCCGCCAGCGGATTAATGAAACGCTGGAGGAAAATTATATGCCATATGCCATGAGTGTGATTGTTTCGCGGGCAATTCCCGAAATAGATGGCTTTAAACCATCCCACCGCAAACTGCTATACACCATGTATAAAATGGGGCTGCTCAGTGGTGCGCGAACCAAGTCGGCAAATGTAGTGGGACAGACCATGAAATTAAATCCACATGGAGATATGGCAATTTATGAAACACTGGTACGGCTGACGCGGGGCAATGAAGCGTTGTTGCATCCATATGTCGATTCCAAAGGGAATTTCGGGAAACAGTATTCCCGGGATATGGCGTTTGCGGCATCCCGGTATACCGAAGTAAAACTGGAGCCGATTTGCAGGGAACTGTTTGGAGAAATTGACAAAGATACCGTTCTGTTCGTTGACAATTACGATGGAACCTTGAAAGAGCCAACATTGCTGCCGGTCACATTTCCCAATGTGTTGGTGAATCCCAACCAAGGAATCGCAGTTGGAATGGCGAGCAATATATGTAGTTTTAACCTGCGGGAGGTGTGCGCCGGTGCGATTTCCTTTTTGCAGGGCAAGGAAGAGGAAATTTATGATCATATTATAGCACCTGATTTTTCTACGGGCGGCGATTTAATGTATGACCGGGCGCAAATGGTAGACATTATGAAACAGGGGCGCGGCAGTTTTCGCGTTCGTGCAAAGTACCGGGTGGACAAAGCAAATTCTTGCATTGAAATTTATGAAATTCCCTATACAACCAATTCGGAATCCATTATTGATAAAATTGTGGATGGAGTTAAAGGCGGCAAGCTGAAAGAAATTTCTGACGTTCGGGATGAGACGGATCTGAAGGGGCTTAAAATTACCATTGATATCAAAAGAAATTGTGACCCGGAAGCACTGATGACAAAATTATTTAAAATGACGCCGCTGGAAGACAGTTATAGCTGCAATTTTAATATTTTGATAGATGGACAACCGCGAGTCATGGGTGTGACAGAAATTTTGCGTCAATGGACTCGCTTCCGTATTCAATGCATTAAAAACGGGTTGGAACATGACATTGCGGAAAAGAAAGCGCGGCTGCATTTGCTGCTGGGACTGAAAAAGATTCTGCTTGATATCGACAAGGCGATTGCCATCATCCGCGGAACAAAACTGGATAGTGAAGTGGTGCCCAATTTAATGGAAGGTTTTGCTATTGATGAAAAGCAAGCAGAATTTGTGGCGGATATCAAACTCCGTAATATCAATGAAGAATATATTTTGCGGCGGG
>CALLNG010000372.1 GCA_938005345.1 uncultured Clostridia bacterium | reverse complement strand
TCCGCCTCGTCTGGTTCATTATGAAGGTCTCTGCCACGACCGCAGATATAACGATACCAGCGACATGGAAAGCCAGATGTATCCGTCTGTAGAAGCAATCAAGGAGTTCCTTGCAAAAGACAGTTCCAAGCCGTTTATCTGCTGTGAATATACCCACGCAATGGGAAATTCCTGCGGTGCAATGCACAAATATACAGATCTGACAGACACAGAACCGAAGTATCAGGGCGGATTTATCTGGGACTATATTGACCAGTCTATCTACAAAAAAGACCGCTACGGCAAAGAATTCCAGGCATACGGCGGTGACTTCGGAGAACGTCCGACAGATTACAACTTCAGTGGAAATGGTATCGCATATGGCGGAAACAGAGATGCTTCTCCAAAGATGCAGGAAGTCAAATTCAACTACCAGAATATCACTGCAGAAGTCAGTGCAGACAGCGTAAAAGTCATCAACAAAAACCTGTTTGTAAGCACAGATATTTTTGATTGCAAAGTAACTGTTGCAAAGAATGGCAAAGTGATCCACAAGGCTTCTCTTGCAACTGCAGTTGCTCCATTAAGCGAAGAAACTTATGTACTTCCGCTTGCAAAAGAAGAGAAACCAGGCGAATATACGGTGACTGTTTCCTTCCATCTGAAAGAAGATAAAGCATGGGCAGAAGCAGGACATGAGGTGGCTTTTGGACAGTATGTATACCAGGTTGAAGAACCGAAAAAGACCTGCCCGGAAGGTGTAAAAGTGATCCGCAGCACACACAATATCGGTGTCAGAGGCGCACACTTTGAAGTACTTTTCTCTGTGTTAAACGGTGGTCTGGTATCTTATAAATATGCCGGAAAAGAGATGATCGAGGCAATCCCGAAACCAAACTTCTGGCGTGCACCAACAGATAATGACAGAAAGATCAAGCATAAATGGGGATTGTTTGAAGACAATGTACAGGCTAAAAACTGGAATGTATTGTTTTCTAAAGTATATGACTGCCAAGTGGATCAAAAACAGGAGAGTGAAGTAGTGATCGCTGTGACAGGTTCCCTTGCTGGAATTGCCCGCATTCCATTTTTGCAATATAAAACGACCTTTACCATCAATGGGGTTGGAGAAATTAAAGTGCGGCTACAAGCAGATTTTGTAGACCGGGATGTTTATCTCCCACGTTTGGGCTTTGAATTTTTACTGCCGTCCGCAGTGCAGGAATTTGACTATTTTGGCATGGGGAAACGGGAGAACTATATAGATATGTGCCACCATGCGAAAATGGGGCGGTACCATTCGGATATGGAGCAGGAATTTGTGCCCTATCCAATGCCGCAGGAATATGGAAACCATATCCATACAAAATGGCTGGAGATGGAGAATGGGCTTGTGTTTGAGGCAGAAAACACGTTTGAATTTCAAGTCTCGCCGTTCCGTTCAGAGGTGTTGACAATGGCAAAACATCCCAATGATCTGGTGCCGTGTGGAAAGACAATTGTGCGTATTGATTATAAAGTAAGCGGTATTGGCTCTAATAGTTGTGGCCCAGGACTGCTACCCCAATACCAGTTGGATGATGAAAAAATAGATTTTACGTTTTATATCCGGTAAAACCGGAAGATAGCACCGGCCTGCCGCAAACGCGGCGGGCATGTCGGAAGAAAGAAGGAATTTGACGTGGATGTTTATGTATGTGTAGGAAGCTCTTGCCATCTGCGTGGGTCGCACGACATCATACAGATTTTTCAGGAAAGAGTACAAGAACTTGGCCTGGAGGAAAAGGTGAATTTGAACGCATCCTTTTGCTTAGGGCATTGTACCAATGGTGTGGCTGTAAAAGTAGGAGAAGAGTATTTAGAAAATGTGAATCCGGAAAACGCTGCTCAAATGTTTGATAAATATATTGCGGCGGCGGTAAGATAGAAAGGAGGGAACAGGATGGATATCTTAAAATTCAAAGATGCCAACTGTAAAAACTGCTATAAGTGTATTCGGGAATGTCCGGTTAAGGCAATTGAGTTTAAAAGCGGAAGCGGCCAGGCGCAGATTATTCGCGATGATTGTCTTCTATGCGGACGGTGTGTGTTAGTCTGTCCACAGAACGCCAAAGAGTCCCGCAGCGATTTGGCGGAAGTAAAGGCGCTTGTGGACAGCGGCCGCAGAGTCATTGTCAGCATGGCGCCGTCTTTTATTGCGGAGTTTCCTGCGCACTCTATTGCGGATATGCGGCATGCGTTGCAACAGCTAGGGGTTTGTGATGTTGAGGAAACAGCGATTGGAGCCAGCGTAGTCAAAAAAGAATATGAACGGATTTTGAAAGAAGAGGCGCCCAAAGTATTAATATCCTCCTGTTGCCATTCGATTGTAAAACTAATTCAGGACTATCACGCTGATGCGTTACCCTATTTGGCAAAAGTTCTGTCGCCCATGCAGGCGCATGGTAGGCTTATCAAAGAGAAAGATCCAGAAGCAGCAGTGGTATTTATCGGTCCATGTATTTCTAAAAAGCAGGAAGTGGAAGAAAGCGATTGTGTGGATTTTGCTTTGACATTTGAAGAATTGCATCATTGGTTAGAAGAGAGCCGGGTGGAAATCCCGCAGGAGGAGGAGCAGGATGAAAAATTCCGTGCGCGCTATTTCCCTATTACGGGAGGCATTGTGGACTCCATGGACCATCAGGATTCCTACCGGTATGTAAGCGTAGATGGAATTGAAGAGTGCCGTGAGGTACTGGAACAAGTTGCAGAAGGTAATTTGAATGGATATTTCATTGAAATGAGTGCCTGTAGTGGCAGCTGTATCCACGGTCCGGCCATGCGCCGCCATGCAGGCGGGAAATTGGCCGCGCGCGCAAAAGTACAGTCTTATGGCACGGATAAGCAAGACTATGCGATTGCACAGCCAACGCAATTGTCGCGGGAAATTAAGGCGGAGATACAAAATGTCAGTATGCCGGGAGAAAAAGAAATCCAGCGTATTTTGCAGAAAATGGGTAAAACTAGTCCGGAAAAAGAACTCAACTGTGGCGCTTGTGGTTATCCGACTTGCCGTGACAAGGCTGTGGCCGTTTATTTTGGAAAAGCGGATATTGAAATGTGTCTGCCCTATATGCGCGAACGTGCAGAATCCCTGTCAGACCAAATCATTAATGCAACGCCAAACGCTATCATGGCAATGGACAGCCATTTGATTGTACAGCAAGTCAACCAGGCCGCGTGTGAGCTGTTTGAAGTAGAAGATCAAAGTTCGCTCAAAGGGCGCTATGTGGGTGAAATACTGCCAGATACCGATTTTATAAAAGTGCTGGATGACAAGCAGGATATGTTAAATGTGAAAATGTATTTCTCCAAATATGATAAATATGTACAGAAATCCATTATTTACGATGAAGGAAATGGTATGCTGGTCGTTGTAATGCAGGATATTACCAAACAGCAGGCAGAGGCAGATAGGCTGGGTGCGATTAAATATGAAACAGTGAAAGTTGCAGATAAAGTAATCGAGAAGCAAATGAGAATTGTACAAGAAATTGCCTCCTTGCTAGGCGAAACAACGGCAGAAACCAAAATTGCGCTGACAAAACTAAAAAGTGCTATTTTAGAAGAGACGAAATGAGGTGGCGGAATTGGAACTCTTTTTGGAGAGCGGTTACGTCAGTTTGAATAAGTTTGGGGAGGAGTTATGCGGCGACCGCGTGGAAGCAATTTATCATGATGATTCCATGACATTGGTATTGGCGGACGGCTTGGGCAGTGGGGTGAAGGCAAATATTTTGTCAACGTTAACCAGTAAAATTATCTGTACCATGATGGCAGAGGGAATGCCAATTGAAGAATGTGTTCAAACGATTGCAGGTTCGCTTCCGGTCTGCAGCGTCAGAAAAATTGCCTATTCTACGTTTACCATCTTAAACGTAGACAAAGCGGGAAACGCCTATATGGTGCAATTCGATAATCCCAATATGATTGTACTGCGTAACGGGAAAAACCTGGAATACAGTATGGAAACGCGAGTCATTGAAGGGAAAAAAATTCATGAAAGTTACTTAAAGACTCAAAAAGGCGATATTTTTATTATGATGAGCGACGGAACCATTCACGCCGGAATCGGAACAGTACTAAATTTTGGCTGGCAGTGGGAAAATATCCGGGATTATATTGTGGAACACTATGAATCTTCCATGTCTGCCAAGACAGTGGCGGCAACCATAGCACAGGCCTGCCAGGATTTATATATGGATAAACCGGGAGACGACACCACGGTGGCAGTGATGCGTATTCGTGAAAAGCAGCAAGTCAATATCATGGTTGGACCTCCTGTCAACAAAGAGGATGACGAACCCATTGTAAAAGAATTTATGGGAAACCCAGGCAAAAAAATTGTATGTGGCGGAACAACATCATCCATTGTCAGCCGGTATTTGGGTGTTCCGGTGACGACGGAACTCCACTATGTGGATACCGGTGTTCCGCCCATTGGGCATATGGAAGGTATTGACCTTGTCACAGAAGGAGTTGTCACGCTGGGACGTGTGCTGGAGATTTGTAAAAAAGCGGTGTCCGAGAGCAATACGGATACTATGATTTATGATAAAAAAGATGGTGCAACGCGCATTGCAAAGTTATTGTTTGAAGAAGCAACCCATATTAAATTTTATGTGGGAAGAGCCCTCAACCCTGCACATCAAAATCCGGATTTGCCCATTGATTTAAGCATTAAGCTGCGGTTGGTGGAGGAAATAAAGGATGAATTGGAGAAAATGGGGAAAATTGTTACCGTGAAATTTTATTAATTTTGTCGGTGAATGTAAAAAAATTGGCGTGGAAGTTCAGTGAGTCTGAATATTGACTTTTGCTGGAAATCATTATATAATAAACAGAATAACGAAATTAATAATGAGGAGGGCTTTAATTATGGCATATGTGTTTGATGAACCGTCACATACTTTTAATGAGTACCTGTTGGTGCCAGGATATACATCCTCGGACTGTATTCCAGCTAAAGTAAATTTACAAACGCCGCTTACTAAATACAAGAAAGGGGAAAAGCCGGCAATAACACTGAATATTCCCATGGTTTCTGCGATTATGCAATCTGTGTCGGACGATAAAATGGCGATAGCGCTGGCAAAAGAAGGAGGCCTTTCTTTTATTTACGGTTCGCAGTCTATTGAATCGCAGGCAGCGATGGTGAGCCGGGTGAAAAGCTATAAAGCCGGGTTTGTTATTAGTGATTCCAATATCAAGCCGGATCAAACGCTGGCAGATATTTTACAACTAAAAGAAGAAACGGGACATTCAACGGTAGCGGTAACAGATGACGGGACATCAGGCGGGAAATTGCTTGGACTTGTAACAAGCCGGGATTACCGTATTACACGTATGTCGTTGGATATAAAAGTATCAGAGTTTATGACGCCGTTTGATTCCTTGGTTTACGCACGTGAAGGCATTACGCTCAAAGAAGCCAATGATATCATTTGGGATAACAAACTCAATGCGCTGCCCATTGTAGATGATACCGACCATTTAATGTATATGGTATTCCGGAAAGATTACTCTTCGCACAAGGAAAACCCAAATGAATTACTTGATCCGCTGAAACGGTATATGGTGGGGGCAGGTATCAATACCCGCGACTATAAAGAGCGTGTGCCGGCACTTGTGGAAGCGGGAGCAGATGTACTATGTATTGACTCGTCGGAAGGCTTTACAGAATGGCAGAAAATGACGATTGACTATATTCGCCAGACCTATGGAGACCGTGTAAAAGTCGGGGCAGGAAATGTTGTGGACAAAGAGGGCTTCCTATTTTTAGCAGAAGCTGGTGCAGATTTTGTGAAAATTGGAATCGGTGGCGGTTCTATCTGTATTACACGGGAACAAAAAGGCATTGGACGCGGTCAGGCAACTGCGGTACTGGAAGTGAGCCGTGCGCGGGATGAATATTATGAACGGACGGGAATTTATATCCCAATTTGCTCTGACGGTGGAATCGTTTATGATTATCATATTACGTTAGCTCTGGCAATGGGAGCGGATTTTGTGATGTTGGGCCGCTATTTTGCCCGTTTCGATGAAAGCCCAACCAATAAAATTAACATGAATGGTAATTATGTAAAAGAATACTGGGGCGAGGGTTCTAACCGGGCGAGAAACTGGCAGCGTTACGACCTGGGAGGAGCGGGCAAACTTTCATTTGAAGAGGGTGTCGACTCCTATGTACCATATGCCGGGGCGCTGCGGGACAACGTAAATATTACGCTTAATAAAGTCAAATCAACAATGTGTAATTGTGGCGCTACTTCCATTAGTGAATTGCAGAAAAAGGCAAAATTAACGCTGGTATCCTCTACGAGTATTGTGGAAGGCGGCGCGCATGACGTCATAGTAAAGGAAAATAATTATATCAAATAAGGGAATAGCTTAAAAAGGGAATGCAGGAGCATTCCCTTTTCTTATGTTTGAAAGCAAAAAGATAAAAAATTCTGTTGTTTGTTTGGAAATCCCCTTTTCAGACGGGAAAAAATATGGTATAATAAACAAAAACACCAAAATTGTTGCAGAATGCAATCTATATAATGACATAAACAATAATAAGAAAAATACCCCTTATTAGTGATGCTTGTTATTTGTGAGAAGGAGAACGGTCGAAAAAATACTGGGGTAACCAAAATGCAACCACGCATTACTATGGTAAGATAGAACATTGAGGGGGGGAAAATAGTGGTTACAGATTTGACGAAAGGCAAACCATTTCGGCTAATTTTGTCCTTTATGCTGCCAGTATTATTGGGAAATATTTTTCAGCAGTTTTATAGCATGGCGGATACGTTGATTGTAGGACGGACCATTGATATGAAGGCGCTTGCTGCGGTGGGGGCAACGGGCGCGATTTCCTATTTAATTATGGGCTTTATTCAAGGGATGACCAGCGGATTTTCCGTTGTAACGGCACAGCGTTATGGCGCGCAGGATTTTGACGGTGTACGGAGATCTATCGCTTCAACTATTCTACTCAGCAGCGCTTTAGCCATTGTGATTACCGTGTTAAGTACAACGACAGCCATGCCGTTATTGCGTTTCATGCAGACGCCGGATGATATCCTACTGGATGCGTACCGTTACAT
>CALLNG010000371.1 GCA_938005345.1 uncultured Clostridia bacterium | reverse complement strand
TGGTAGCTCATGCCCAGCACCCGGCCCACGTCCCGGATAACGCCCTTGGCCGCCATGGTGCCGAAGGTGATGATCTGGCTCACGTGGTCCTCCCCATACTTGCGGGCCACGTAGTCGATGACCTCCTGCCTGCGCTCGAAGCAGAAGTCCACGTCAATATCCGGCATGGTGACCCGCTCGGGGTTCAGAAAGCGCTCAAAGAGCAAGTTGTACTTCAGGGGGTCCAGCATGGTGATGCCCAGGGAATAAGCCACGATGGAGCCAGCGCCGCTGCCCCGCCCCGGCCCCACCATGATACCCTGGCTCTTGGCGTAGTGGATGAAGTCCCAGACGATCAGGAAGTAATCGGTAAATCCCATCGAATTGATGACATCCACCGGCACACCTTTTGAGCCGCATATTTTTTTGGCATTGTCCAGCAAAAACCGAACCTGCGGCCCGAGTAAAGCGGCGTCAATGCCATCTGTGCGCTGATCCAGCTCACTCGCCGGATAGGCTTCGATCTCCACATCTAGTCCGCGCTCCTGTGCGCTCGCCCGCATTTTCTTTACAAGCAGGCTAGTAGACATTCCAGCATTACAAAATAGTGCAATCTTTTTCATTTTTTTGCTCCTTTCTTAAACAAACCTGAGTTCGTCATTTTCGTTGCATTCGCGTATACTCCTTTGCATCGACAGCAGCATGTCCAGCATCTCCCGCACCAAAATTGCGTTCATCAAGTGGTCCTGCGCATGTACCATAAATAATCCAATAGGAACATGGTTACCGTTGGTTTCTTCCGTGATGAGCTCTGTTTGCGCATCATGTGCACGAGACATAATGGCATCTCCCTGCCGAATGCGTTCCTGTGCTTCCTTTTCTTTTCCATCCCGCACCAGTTGAAATGCTTCATAAAAATTGGATTTTGCATCTCCCGCCATGGTTATGATGGTAAATATTTTTTCTTCTAATTGTTCTTGTGTAATACCAGCCATTTTTGTCACTCCCAAGTGCAAGTATGATAGTTTCCGCTTTATTTTTCCCCCAATTTGAAAATATTATTTTGGTTTTACAAAAAAAGCCTGGGAAACAAATAGCTTCCCAGGCTTTTTTTTCTAATTTTACCGTACTGCAATGACTTCCACTTCTACTAGTACATCTTTAGGTAATTGTTTTGCTGCAACGCAGGAACGGGCAGGCTTACCAGTAAAATACTTTGCATAAATTTCATTAAATGCTGCAAAATCATTCATATGCTTCAAAAAGCAAGTAGTTTTTACCGCATTATCCATATTGGTTCCCGCTTCCTCCAGTACAGCTTTAAGATTTTGCATTACCTGCTCGGTCTGTGTTTCAATCGTATCCGCTTCCACCTGTCCAGTAGCAGGATTGATTGCAATTTGCCCGGAGGTAAACACCAATTCTCCCCATACAACAGCTTGGCTATATGGTCCGATTGCTTCCGGCGCTTTTGCTGTGTGAACTTTTTTTAACATACTTATGCACTCCTTTATTATTCTATATGATACCCTGCATCTATTAGGGCCTTTTGTATCTGTTTAATATGTTCATAATTTCTTGTTTCCATCACTATCCGCAAATAGCACCCATTGATATCCGAGCTTTCACTCGCACGTTCATGATGAATGGACACCACATTTCCGCCAAGGTCCGCTAAAATTTTGGAAACGCCCTTAAGTTGTCCCGGTTTATCCATTAATTCAATGGTCACGGCATAAGAACGCCCTGCTTTGAGGAGACCACGTTTGATAACACGGGACAAAATAGTTACATCAATATTGCCTCCCGACACCAAACATACTACTTTCTTTCCTTTCACCGGCACCTTGTCAAATAGTGCTGCCGCTACAGAAACGGCACCCGCACCCTCTGCAATCAGTTTTTGCTGCTCGATCAACATTAAAATCGCTGTTGAAATTTCATCATCAGTAACTGTTACAATATCATCCACATATCTCTGGCACAGTGCAAAAGTATGCGCGCCAGGTTCTTTGACTGCAATTCCATCAGCAATCGTAGATACGCCCTCCAGCACTTCAATTTTTTCATGTTCCAATGATTGTTTCATGCTGGGTGCACCGCATGCCTGCACACCATATACCTTAATTTTAGGATTTAACATTTTAATAGCATATGCCACACCGGAAATCAATCCACCTCCGCCAACCGGTACAATGACTGCATCCATATCTGGCAGCTGATCCAGCAGCTCCAGCCCTATGGTTCCCTGTCCAGCAATTACATTTTCATCGTCAAACGGATGAATAAAGGTATATCCTTTTTCCTCCTGCAACTCTAATGCTTTTTTGTAAGCGTCATCATACACGCCTTCTACCAAACATACTTTAGCACCATAGTTTTTGGTCGCTTCCACCTTGGATATTGGCGCGCCATCGGGCAAGCAAATCAGAGAGGAGATACCATTTTTCGTTGCCGCCAATGCAACTCCTTGGGCATGATTCCCAGCAGAGCAAGCAATCACGCCGCGCTTTTTTTCCTCTTCGCTAAGCTGAGAAATTTTATAATAAGCCCCCCGAACCTTAAATGAACCTGTTACCTGTAGGTTCTCTGTCTTCAGATAAATATGGCTGTCCTCCCGCAGTTTCGGTGCTTCAATCAAATCCGTTTTGCGCACCACATCTTTTAATGTAAATGCAGCGTGATAAATTTTATCCAATGTCAACATACTCTTCCCTCCATAAAAAAGAGCCTCCGTCCCTGGATAGAGACGAAGGCTCATTGCTTCCGCGGTTCCACTCTATTTGCCGCAGTTTGACCTGCAGCCACTCCTGTCCATCCAACAATGGACGTTCCTATAACGGGGAATTCCGGACGTGCTTAATTGAGTCGATTTAGGTTCAGCACATCTGCTCAGGGGTGATTTGAATCTGCTGCCCCCGCTGCCTCACACCACCCGGCAGCTCTCTGTAGAAAAGCATTATTGCAAATTCCGTCCCCGTCTATGCATTTCCATTTATTTCTGTTCTTATTATAACGCGCTTCTATTCTGTTGTCAACCCTCATATCACACATAGCAAAAACCATGAACCTCTTTTTTCCTGGCGGCAAAAAGCAATCATTTTGTGTTTAGCTTGTACAACAATGTATGCTCCTTTTTGATTTCCTGTATTTTTCCACGCGCCATCAATTGTTTTAGTAGTGTTTCGGTAAATATCGCTGGCTGTATAACCTGGCAGCCATGACGGCTGCCAAACGGTTTCACTTTTATTCCAGCCAGCAGCATTTGGATTTCCCGCAAGCTGAGCTTTTCCTTGCTGCGCAGCGCCCTATGCAAAACCCTCCATCCTTTTTCACAAAGCAATTGCATAAGTTCTTGCTCGCGCCGTAGGCTTTTGTTTAGCCCCCAACTATATAGCAACGCACCGCCGAGCGCAAACAATATGAAATACATCCATTTATCCGACACGTTTCGTTTCTCCTCTCCACCGAACAAATCCGTGCTGGGACAATATACGCACAAAAGGAATAAACCGGTCATACAACGGTTCCGCATCCTTCCCAAACCTCTCTTTCAGCAGCAACGCAATTTCCTGCAAATTCCGTGTGCCGTCAATCTGCTTCCAAACATAGCTGCCGAGTTCATCCATCTTGATATGACTTATTCGCGGCTTATGGAAACACACTTGTGCAATTTTTGCATAAAATCCGTGGTGTTCCATCTTCAACACAACATGGCCATTTTGTTCTACTTCCCAGCAAAGTCCTGCTCGTTTATACGGCACCATTTGCAATGCAGCTCTGGAAATTTTTTGTTTTTTCATGCCTAACCCCTCCTATCGCTTCAGTCCCGTTTTCTATCTCTACGCATAGTCGCCCAAATCAGGGTTCCTAACAGCGCCAAGAATAAAATTAAACCGCCGATGCTGCCTAGCGAAAACTTGTCCCCAAGAT
>CALLNG010000370.1 GCA_938005345.1 uncultured Clostridia bacterium | reverse complement strand
ACAGAAATATTGGCCTTAGTAACCTTTTCTAAATCCATTTTAATATCAATAAATTTTAATAGGTCAGGATGGGAACAATCCAAGGAAATCATGAGAGCACCGCGTCGGCCGGATTGACCAATTAACTCCGTCACCAGAGAATACAGTTCCATAAAGGAAACACTGCCTGTCGTTTCACGGGCTGCATTGTTAATACGCGCGCCAGTTGGCGCTAGTCCAGAAATATCAATACCGCAGCCCCCACCATACGAATACGTACGGGCTAGTTTAGTAGCGCATTCAAAAATACTTTCAATATGGTCTTCTGGTGGTGTAATGACATAGCAATTAGAATAGGTAATCTTTTTACCGTCCTTGGCTAGGCCGCGGCTAGCTAAAATACGTCCCCCGGGCAGAAATTTTTTTTCTTTCATCAGCTGCATGGCCGCTTCATTTCCACCAGAAATACGCTGAAAAAAGCCTTCCAGACTTTCCTCTTCGTAGCAATATTTTTTTGTCCAAATATCATTTTGTAATGTAGTATTGAACCAACTTTTTTGTTTTTCCATGATATCGCCTCACTACAACATATTGTGTTTTAAAAACTGTCAACGGCTAACATTATACCATATCTATGAAAGGTTGTAAAGACCATTTTCGGAAATTTTTATATTTGGCAAAATGGCAGTTCCGCTTTAGATCAACGCAATGGTCAAAGACAAAAAACAAGAGAAAGCCACTAAATGAAATCTTTTGAAAACAAATGATAAAACACACTATTGAAAAAAATAGAATACTTACTTGACAAGAGAATAGGTTTATGCTACAATATAACGGTGTTATATAAAGGCGGTGTAGCATGGAATTTGAAAAAACAACGCGGGAACGGATTTTAATAGCGGGGAAGCGGGAATTTTTGGAAAAAGGGTTTCGCGCAGCATCTTTGCGTCATATTGTGAAGCTGGCTAATGTGACAACAGGCGCATTTTATGGCTATTTTGAAAATAAGGAAGCATTATTTTGTGCACTTGTCGATAACGCGGCAAAGAAACTAACGAGCGTATTCCAAAAAACGTTGGAAGCATTTGAACAATTACCACCAAACGATCAAAAAAACCATATGGTAGAAATTGCGGGGCAATGCATGGACTGGATGGTAGACTATGTATATGAACAGTTTGATTCATTTAAACTCATCGTGTGCTGTGCGGAAGGGACACAATACGAACAGTATATCCATAACCTAGTAGAATTGGAAATTGAAGCAACACACCGGTTTACTACAGTGTTGCGCGGATTGGGAAAACACACGAGGGAAATTGACCCGCAGTTAGAACATATTTTGGTTAGCGGTTTCTTTCCCTCTTTTTTTGAAATGGTGGCACACGATATGCCACAGGAGCAAGCGGTGGAATATATAAGGGAACTCAGGGCCTTTTACACTGCTGGCTGGAGAGAAATGCTGGGGTTTTAACCCCCAATTATTTTACCTAAAGGTTAGTTACAACTAACTATAAGAAAAGGAGGAGTTATCATTGAAAAAACAATCTAATTTATCGCGTCTTTTTACCTATGCGGGCCGGCATAAGTACCTTACCATCGCTTCATGGATACTTTCTGCACTGAGCGCATTAACCGCACTACTTCCATTTCTCTATATATGGAAAATACTGCAAGAGGTATTGGCAGTAGCACCACATTTCCACCAGGCGCAAGGATTGGTACATAATGGATGGATGGCGGTGCTATTTGCAGGATTGTCACTGTTGGTGTATATTGCAGCGTTGATGTGTTCCCATTTAAGTGCATTTCGTATTGCATCCAACATTCGCAAAACAGCTATGTACCACCTTGTGAGAGTGCCTTTGGGTGTCATGGAACAAATTGGCAGCGGCAAAGTCCGCAAAATTGTCAATGAGTCGAGTGCGGCAACGGAAACATATTTGGCCCATCAGCTTCCAGATAAAGCAGGGGCGATTGCTACACCATGTGGATTGTTGGTGTTGCTGTTTGTATTCGACTGGCGGCTAGGATTGTTGAGTCTGCTTCCGGTTGTGCTGGCATTTGTTATTATGATGCGTATGACAGGGGCAGAAATGCAGCAAAAAATGAAGGAATATCAAAATGCGCTTGATAACATGTCTAATGAAGCGGTAGAATATATCCGAGGCATTCCAGTTGTCAAAACTTTTGGTCAAACCGTCTTTTCTTTTAAGCGTTTTAAAGACGCGATTGACGAATATGAAAAATGGGTGGTTGCTTATACCAAACAGCTGCGCATACCCATGATGTGGTATACGACTGCAATTAACAGCGTGTTTGTTTTTCTGATTGCGGGAGGTATTTGGATAAGCCAAGACGGTGTGAGTGCGACTTTTTTACTCAACCTGTTGTTTTATATTATCATTACGCCGATCATTTCTGTGACATTGGCCAAAATTATGTTTTCTAGTGAAAACGGCATGATTGTTACAGATGCGCTGCGGCGGATTGACAGTATTTTAGAATTGAAACCGCTATCCGAAGCGGACCATGCGGCGCATCCAGCAGATGCATCCGTACAGCTCCAGCATGTGACGTTCCGCTATGATGATTTAAAAGATGCATTGCACGACATATCTATGAAGATTTTTCCGGGGCAAACGGTTGCGCTGGTTGGCCCATCGGGCGGCGGAAAGACAACGTTAGCAAGTGTTATTTCCCGCTTTTTTGATGTGCAGGAGGGGCGCGTTCTAATCGGCGGGCAGGATGTTAGAGAAATTCCCAAACAGGAGTTAATGAACCATGTCGCATTTGTGTTCCAAAATAGCCGCTTGCTAAAACGGTCTATATTGGATAATGTCCGTATGGGAAAGCCGGAAGCTAGCCGTGCGCAAGTCCTGGATGCACTGCGCGCGGCGCAGTGTATGGACATCGTAGAAAAGTTGCCCCATGGGATTGATACTGTGGTTGGAACAAAAGGTGTTTACCTATCCGGTGGAGAACAGCAACGCATCACAATTGCACGTATGCTGTTGAAGGACGCGCCTATTATTATTTTGGATGAAGCAACCGCTTTTTCTGATCCAGACAACGAAACGAGGGTTCAAAAGGCGTTTTTGGAATTGGGGAAAGGGAAAACGGTTATTATGATTGCGCACCGGCTTTCGACAGTCGTCAATGCCGATCAAATTTTTGTTCTGAAAGATGGAGAAATTGCAGAGCAGGGGACACATGAATCGCTGTTGGAACAACATGGCGTGTACGCTGCTATGTGGAAGGAATATCAAACTTCAGTTCAGTGGAAAGTAGAAAAGGAGGCGGTACAATGATGTGGAAAATTGAGCGAATGTTTGCGCTGTCACCACAGGGAGCAAAAGATTTAGTGAAAGCATGCATATCCTGTATAGTAGCAAATTTTGCGCTGATGTTTCCTGTGTGGATGCTTTATCTTTTTGTGAAAGATTTCATGAAAGGAGCGGCGATACGGCCACTATGGTATGCAGCCGGATGCCTTGCTTGCCTGGCGCTCATTTTTGTGACAACCTGGTTTCAATATAATGCAACATACTTTGCAACCTATCAAGAGAGCGGTGTACGCCGCATTTCCCTTGCAGAAAAACTTCGAAAGATTCCCTTATCATTTTTTGGAAAAAAGGACCTGGCGGATTTGACTAACACGTTGATGGGAGATTGTGCCTTTTTGGAACAGTCATTTTCCCATTTTATTCCGGAACTCATAGGCGCAGCAATTTCCACGCTTATCGTTGCTGCCAGTCTGTTTGTGTTTGATTGGCGTATGGCATTTGCAGCATTGTGGGTCATTCCCGTATCCTTTGCCATTGTCATTTTATCTATTCGGGTGCAGGACCGACTCAACCAACGGCAGATGCAGGCAAAAACTGCTTGTGCAGATGGCATTCAGGAATGCTTGGAAACTATGCAGGAATTGAAATCGAACAATGCGGAAGAAGAGTATTTAAAAGGGCTGGATAAAAAAATTGAAATGGTGGAAAAACGGGCAATCATTTCAGAGTTTGGGACGGCAATTTTTGTGGTTTCTGCACAGTTGGTGCTAAAACTGGGCATTGCAACCGTTACTTTAGTGGGCTCTATTTTGTTAGCTAACGGGACGTTATCCGTTTTGTCCTTTTTCTTGTTTTTATTGGTCGCATCCCGGCTCTATGATCCCTTGCAATCCGCATTGATAAATCTGGCTGCTGTTATCTCAACACGGACCCACGTAGCAAGGATGAACGAAATTTTAGATTATCCTGTGCAGACGGGGAAAACGGCCTGGAAGCAACAGGGATATGATATTCAATTTGACCATGTTGGATTTAGCTATCATAGTGGGGAATGTGTACTAAAAGATATTTCCTTTACAGCAAAACAGGGAGAAGTGACGGCATTGGTCGGTCCATCAGGTGGAGGCAAAACTACGGTATCCCGTTTAGCTGCGCGGTTTTGGGACATAGACCAGGGTAAAATTACCGTTGGTAATACCGATATTTCCCAAATCGATCCGGAAGCACTGCTTTCACTATACTCCATTGTTTTTCAAGATGTAACCTTATTTAACAATACCATTATGGAAAATATCCGCTACGGC
>CALLNG010000369.1 GCA_938005345.1 uncultured Clostridia bacterium | reverse complement strand
TCCTCCGCATGCGTCTGCTGGATCATGCCACAACGCTTGGCACCGGAGACCGCCCGTTCCACAATTTTGATGATGGAATGTTCAAACTCGCCGCCATAATCCACCGCAGCTGCCCGAATCCCTTGCGCTGCCAACTGGTCTGTATATGCTTTTTCCTCTTCGTGTGTCAGTGTCAGCGCAAGCGAAATCGCCGCGGACGCCGCTTTTTTACTTCCATATTCATCCATAATTGCGATCTCCTGCTTTTTTTATTTTTCTTTGCTTTTCCCTGTTTGCATACATAAATGTATTATATAATTTTTTGACAAAAAATACAAGAGGATTTTCAAAAAAAAATAAAAAACCGTGAATTTTACCCCATTCTTTTTTCCGCCCGGGTGTTGTAATCTTT
The DNA here is from genome assembly GCA_938005345.1 of uncultured Clostridia bacterium. Classification (GTDB taxonomy): domain Bacteria; phylum Bacillota; class Clostridia; order RUG12999; family RUG12999; genus JAAWTG01. The sequence goes on along the minus strand of CALLNG010000369.1, from coordinate 2,057 downwards.
GTCAAAACATGATATAATGAAGAGACTTGGCACTTTAGGCAAAGATGGCCTATGTATTTAGGTAGAAATTTGTATCGTAATTGGATTTGTTTTGCACTTTCTTTTTGCAGTTTCATGGCAGAGTTTTTGTAACCCGTCTTTTTCTAAAAGCAAGCCGCTATGGCAGAATTCAGCTGTCTCGCCCTGTTTTCGCTTTATGCAGCAAAACAGATTGATTTTCAAGTCGTGAAACCGTACTCTATGAACTGCACTACTTACCGCTATAAATTTCCCTGAACCATGTTAGCCAGTTCCACATCTGCTATGTTGCACTGGAAACAATTTTGCCCTAGTGAAAAGAATAGAAAAATGATATGTTTACAGGGGGGGACTTTGTATGCGTGTTGACCGCAGAATTTTTGTGCCGGACCGGATTTTTCTAAAACAGGCTTTGCATCTTGCTCTGCCAATGACCATCCAATACATGATTGTGTCTCTGCTCAACATCATGGATGTGGTGCTGGTTCAAGGACTTGGCGACCAGGCCATTGCAGCCGTTTCTCTCGCCAATCAGGTAAATTTTATGATTTCTCTTGTCGTGTTTGGCATCACGAGCGGGGCTACCACATTTATGGCACAATACTACGGGCAGGGCAGCGCGGACGGCGTTAAAAAGTCACTGGCATTATCCCTATCTTTGGTGCTGGGGGTTACCTTTTTGTACAGTGGCCTAGTGATGGCGTTTCCAACGGTAGCAATGCGTGTATTTACCAACGATCCTGCGCTAATTGATCTGGGCAGCCAATATCTGCCGATTGTTGCGCCGACCTATTTGCTCTCCGGTGTAACACTGGCTTATTCCTGTATCATGCGCTGCACAGGGCGCGCCAAACTTCCTATGTTTGCCAGCATCGTCGCACTGAGTCTGAATACGTGCTTAAATTACCTGTTGATCTATGGAATTGGTCCGTTTCCTATATTGGGGGTCCCCGGCGCCGCCGTTGCAACGCTTATTTCCCGCAGTGTTGAAGTATCCATGATTTTATTGTTTGATTATTTGCCTGAAAACCAATTCAAGGTCAAATGGCGGGACTTTCAGCATATTGATAAACCCTTTACCATTCAATTTTTCCAAAAAACAACGCCAGTTATTTTGAACGAAACCATTTGGGGGATTGGAACAGCGGGGTACAGTATGATTTTTGGACGAATGGGCACTGCCGCCGTTGCTGCGATGAACATTGCCTCTACCATGGAGCAACTCTTTTCCGTTTTGTTCCGCGGTGCATCCAATGCCGCGCTTGTTATGCTGGGCAACACGTTGGGCGCTGGAAAAATCACGAGGGCCAAACTGGATGCAGGCCGTTTCTGTTTATGGGGCGTGATGCTTGGGATATGCATTGGCACTGTGATGTCTCTGCTTTCCCGTGGATTTGTGGGCTTGCTGTTTCATAATGTTACGCCGGAAACCTCACTTTTAGCGGTCCATATTATCTACATCATTTCTGCTTACATGCCGCTTCGTGCATTTGTGAGCATTGTTGTAGTAGGCGTGCTGCGCAGCGGCGGGGATAGCATGTATGCTTTTTTGCTGGACACTTTGCCTATCTATTTGATCGCCCTGCCGGCTGGTATAATTTTGGGCATCTTCCTTGGGCAGCCCATGCAGCTGGTGTTATCCATTATGTATACCTACTTAATTGTTGAAAGTATTTTTGCTATTCGCCGTATGCTTTCCTACCGCTGGGCTAAAAAAATCATTCATCAGTAATAGGAGGAATCACCATGTTCAAATCATACCGCCGTCTGGCAGCACTGATAGCGGGCTGTTTGCTTTTATTAAGCGGCTGTACTGTTTCTGATGTATTGCAGTCATACCAAGTTGACCCACCGGCACAGGTGCAGCAAAGTGCCAGTGCCTCTATTCATTTTATTGACGTGGGGCAAGGAGATGCAACCCTGATTGAAACAGCGGGGAAATTCATTTTAATCGACAGCGGAACCCGTGCCAGCGCGGACACCTTAGTAGCCTATCTACAACAACAAGGTGTTTCGCAGCTGGAGCTTTGCGTTGCGAC
>CALLNG010000368.1 GCA_938005345.1 uncultured Clostridia bacterium | reverse complement strand
GCTCCGTTCTTAGTGTCATATAGTTCATAAAACTGTTCCTTTCTAATGGGGAAGAGATGGTATTTTCATATACCGTCTTGTTCAGCCAAGCTGCAAAAAAGGCATACGCCCAATTCCAAATAATGGAAAGGTAACGAATGCCCGTTATATTTTCAGTCCATAGTCCATCAAAAAATTGTGGAGAACCATACAAAAAGGTCAGCCCAAACGATCAGAAATGACCTTTGCCAGCATGCTGGCATCGACTTGCATTTCAGAGGTGTTTTCACCTTCAATCATAATACGTACCAGAGGTTCTGTTCCGGAAGGACGGATTAAGATTCGACCGTTGTCATTATATTTAGCCTCAAGTGCATTAATATGTGCTACGATATCATCATCTTTGCGGATTTTGGATTTGTTTTCGTTGGCCACTTTGGCATTCACCAAAACCTGCGGCAAAATTTGAATACAGGAGGCCAACTCACTCATGGGACAGCGGCTTTCCTTTAGAATAGAGAGTAGACAAATCGCACTAACAAGTCCGTCACCGGTAGTATTGCGGTTCAAACAGATGATATGACCCGATTGTTCGCCGCCAATGAGATAATCGCCAGAAAGCATCCTTTCCAGCACATAGCGGTCACCCACGTGAGTTTGAACAACCTGAATTCCATGGGGACGCAAGGAAAGTTGTAGACCTAAATTGCTCATTACGGTTGCTACAACTGTATCATGTTTCAAAAGACCTTTTTTCTTGTAATGAATCGCAAAAATACCGATAATAACATCACCATTGACATCATTGCCCTGCTCGTCAATGGCAAGCAGGCGGTCCGCGTCGCCGTCAAAGGCTAGACCAATGTCAGCGGGAGTACCCTTTGCACGCAATTCTGCCATAAATTCGCGCAACGACCGCAGATGGGTAGAACCGCAATTATGGTTAATATTGGTACCATCCGGCTCATTATGAATGACATAGACCTCCGCACCAAGTTCCCGCAAAGCGCGGGGAGCCACTTTGGACGAAGCGCCGTTGGCACAGTCCATCGCAATGGTAAGACCTGTTAGGTCACCAATATCAGATGATTGTTTGGCAAAGGCGATGTAGTCGTTTTCTGCTGTGAACACACGGTTTAATGTACCAATTTCGGTACCAACCGGCAAATGGTCAATATCTTTATCCGGTTTAAGGATATATTCCTCAATTTCCGCTTCGATGCTGTCGCTAAGTTTGAATCCTTTTTCATTGAAAAATTTAATGCCGTTAAATTCAACTGCGTTATGGGACGCTGAAATAACAACGCCAGCATCTGCATTATAATGTCGGGTTAAGTAGGCAACTGCAGGCGTTGGAATCACACCGAGTTGAATAACTTGTGCACCAACTGAAAGAATTCCGGCAGTTAAAGCACATTCTAGCATATCACATGAAATACGGGTGTCTGTGCCAATCAGGATCCGCGGGCGGTGGCTGTTATGTTTTGTCAACACATAAGCCCCATATTTCCCAACAGAAAAAGCCAGTTCCGGAGTCAATTCTTTGTTGGCTATTCCACGTACGCCATCCGTTCCAAATAATTTACCCATATTGTTCCACCTTTCTATGTTTGCAATAGCATTTACTGTCCTCAAGCAGTAAACTATGGCTTTCCACATCAGCTGGAAAGCGGAATACTACCGGGCCGATATACAACCATTCTTAAGGAAAATTGCCGCAAACCTGTTTCATGCCATCAGCTGACAAGCGGCATACTTTTCTTTATTATATCACTGCTTGTCATACTTTGCAACTGCTTTTCATAACAAAAGGAAGATTAGGGTAAATCACGTAAAGAATGAAATGTATATCCTTGCGCTTTCGCGTCCTTTATAATACGGTCAAGAGCGGCCGCATTGTCTTTTGAGACCGCATGAAGGAGCAAAATGCAGCCATTGTGGATATAATTCATCACCTCTTGATAGGCAAAATCACTACCGCGTTGAAAATTAACATCCCAATCTTGGTAAGCAAAACTCCAAAAAATGGATTTCATACCCAATTCCCGGGTAATGGCTAAGGTCCGTTCGCTGTATTCGCCTTTTGGCGGCCGCATAAAAAGCATTTGTTTTCCGGTTAGATTATAATAGGATTCGTTGAGTTGCAGCATTTCCTGCCGAAGTGTTTCATCATCACTCACAGAGGGCATACTGGGATGGTTGACTGTGTGATTGCCCACATCATGCCCTTCTTGTGCCATGCGGAGAACGAGTTCCTGCTCTGTCTTGAGATAGGGGCCTGTAATGAAAAAGCACGCAGGTACTTGGTTATCGCACAAAACATCTAAAATTTTGGCGGTATATCCGTTTTCATACCCTTCATCAAATGTTAAATAGAGTGTTTTGGAAGAAGTATCACCCACGTAATAGGCATCATATTGCCGCAATGTTTCTTGTATGCTGCTGGGCACTTCCGGCTGGGCATGCTTCACTTTTTTGAGGCCCCATCCATAGGTTTTGTTGTCAAGGGAAGAAATATGCAAAGGCGGCTGCGGAGAAGGCATTAGCGTTGCCTCTGGAGTTGCCGATACAACAGGAACAGTGTCTGGCGGCTGCATATCAGAAGTGGGTGTTTGCATGGTGCAGCCACATAACATCAAGACACTTATCAACAAAACAGAAAAGAGTCGATTCATACGTCATCCTTCTTTCTTATTATACTTTATAACGACTGAATAAAATAGTCCGCAGCACTTTCGTAACGGGATTATATCAAGAAAGTGTAACAAAATTTGACGAAACGGGGAAACTTTTTTTACAAATCGGCAAAAAAAATTACAATTTGCACTTTTCTATTGAGTTTTGCAAAAGGGCTGTGTTATAATACATATCACTGTGATAGAGAAAATATGATTGAGAAGGAGAATTTCAACTCATGAAACGCAGACAAAGGCAATATATCACCATTTTGGTAGCAGCAGCTATTGTGATTGGGGGAATCGCGATAGGGACGGGATTGTACCGTAAAAATAATAAGGCCATACAAACTGCTGCACAGCTGGAAGGAATGACCCAACAAGAAAACAGCGAAAGTGAACTAACGTCGGCCACTGCGCCCACGCCTATCCCGACACCCACGTGGACACCGGCCTATACACCGACGCCGCTGGATGTACAAACACCGGGAAAGGCAGATGCAGATATCACGGACCGGTTAATTATAAAAGATGGGCAGCGGAAGGCATTTTTGACGTTCGATGATGGGCCGAGCGAAAACACGGCGAAAATTTTGGATATTTTGAAACAGTATCAAGTGAAGGCTACATTTTTTGTCATGGGGAAGAACGCTGAATGCCATCCTGATTTGGTAAAACGGATTGTAGAAGAAGGCCATGCACTGGCAAACCATAGCTATCATCATAACTATGGTTATATGTACTCTTCGGCTGATAATTTTAAACAAGAAGTGCTTTCAACAAACGAACTATTGGTAAATATTGTTGGGCCAGAGCACGTACAAAAATTATTCCGGTTTCCAGGGGGATCGTTTGAGGAATCTAAAGCGCCGTATAGACAATTGTTGCACGAAATGGGTTATTCCTATGTGGACTGGAATGCACTCAATGGGGATGCAGATGGGAAAAAATATACGTATGATCATATTATGTCGGCATTTCGTGATAGTGCAACGAAGCATGAGGATTCTATTATTTTAATGCATGACACTGCGGCAAAATCACTAACGGTGGAAGCGCTGCCAGAATGTATCGAATATTTGCAATGTTATGGATTTACATTTGAACCAATTCATGTAGCAGATGGAACGGAGGGAGCAGCTTGAAGCGTTCCGTAATTTTAATAGGAATGCCAGGTGCAGGCAAAAGTACCGTTGGCGTTATATTGGCAAAATCAATGGGATTGCCGTTTGTGGATACAGACTTGCTGATACAGCAGCAGGAAGGTGCAAAACTTCAGGAAATCATGGATATAAAAGGTGCGGACTATTTTTTGGCCTGTGAACAGCGGCATATTTTGGCACATGAGTTTACGGGCCAAGTCGTAGCAACTGGTGGCAGCGTGGTGTATAGTGACAGCGCGGTGCAACATTTGAAACGTTTCGGCCCGGCGGTGTATTTGGAGGTTTCTTTGCCGGAACTCCTACGGCGTGTTCGGAATTTCAAAACGCGGGGAATCGTAAAAACGGAGCATGAGACATTGGAAGAGATTTTAGAGCAAAGAAAAAGATTGTATGAAGCATACCAGGATATAACAGTACACTGCGATGGACTGCATATGGAAGAGGTTGTGGCGCAAGTGATGGAACGGTTGCAGGAATCTTTCTAAAAAGGCGGGGATAATTCCCCGCCTTTTTAGAGTTAACACACATAGTATAAAACAGATTTAACGGCTGAAAAGGTTATGACCCTTTTTGAATCGAAACAATAATTGATTGGCAAAAAGATTATTCCAAAATATTTTTCCCAGGGGCATTTTTTCGTTTGCCGAATATAATGAGGCTAATGACCATAATGAGAGGAAATAGAAGGGCACACCCCAGACCAAGTTTTAATGCAGATGAGGAGGCGCCGACAGCGTCAGAAACCATACCGACCAAACTGGGACCACTTGCGCATCCCATATCTCCAGCTAAAGCCAAAAAGGCAAACATTGCAGTACCACCTGTCGGACAGGTCTGTGCGGAAAGGCTAAGAACGCCGGGCCACATAATACCGACAGAGAAACCACATAGCGCACATCCAGCTAGAGCAAGAAGCGGGTAAGGCGCTAAAACGGTGATACAGTAACTCACCACACAAAGCAAGGAACTAAATAGCAACAGCCGTTTTAACGAAAAGCGGCTGCCAAATTTCCCATAAATCAAACGTGATGTTCCCATTAATACAGCAAAAAGACAAGGCCCGAGTAAATCTCCCATTGTCTTGGAAACCCCCAGGCCGGATTCAGCAAACAAAGAGGACCATTGTGCCATAGCTTGTTCCGCTGCGCCGGAACAAATCATGAGAATCAGGAATAGCCAAAATAATTTGATGCCAAACAGACGCCGAAAAGAAAGCGGTTCTTCGCTTCCAGGCAGGGTGTAGAGGGGGACTCTGGAAAAAGCAATACAATTCAGTAGCGGTAAAATACTCCAAAGGATAGGAAGCCACTGCCAGTTTTCAATGCCAATGCAGACGAAAAACAACGTAGAGAGTAAGATTGTAACAACATGCCCAACGCTGTAACATGCATGTAAAAATCCCATGGAGGACACTTTGTTTTGAGTCGGTAGGGCTTCTACAATAGGACTGACCAACACTTCTAACAGTCCACCGCCAAATGCATACAGGCTGACCGCTGTAAGTAGGCCAGCATAGGGGTTGAAAAACCATCCTGGGAACAGGCCAAGGCCAATAAGCCCAAGGGCCGAAGTAGCATGTGCTAAAACAATGGAGGTGCGGTAACCAATTCGGTCGGCAAAACGTGCCGCTAAAAAGTCCACGATGATTTGAATAGTAAAATTTAAGGTGACCAACAATCCGATTTGTTCCAGAGAAATTTGAAATTGCCGCTGAAAGGTGACAAACAAAAGCGGCGCTAAGTT
>CALLNG010000367.1 GCA_938005345.1 uncultured Clostridia bacterium | reverse complement strand
TTTTGCCGCTGTTTCCGTATCAATGACCACATCCGTAATTTGAATATCCAGATATGGCTGTACTACCACTGTTACCGGTTTATCTGTCTCTTCCTCGCCTTCCGTAACAGGAATCCCCGCTTCGACCAAGATAGCACGCGCCTCTTCTTCTGTTATTTCATTTTGATTTGCAATGGTATTGGCAGTAGCCACCAGCACATCTTGTGAAATAGAAGGTCGCTGTGCATCTGGATCCTGCGGTTTAAGCGCCGAAGCAATATTTTGTGCAAGATTGATTTCCTCTTGTGATTTATCTTCCGGCAAATTTGTATTGACTGTCGGTGCTGCCACTACTACTTCCGCCGCCGTTTCCTGCTTATCCGTCACCATAAAGGTGTAGCCTTCCTGAACGCTGGCCACCACTGTTTTTTCCGCTGCCAAATAGTCTGCTGGGTTGCTGGAATAATGACCGCCGGAAATAAAGCCGGTTTTATTTTCGCTGTAAACCGCAATTGTTCCACCGTTGATTGCTTTGAATCCGCCGCCGGTAATCTCTATCGAAACTTTTGCAATATCTTCCTCCGGATTCTTCTGCGGGTTGCTCTGGTAAAACGCCGAATATCCCGCTATATCGCCACCGGAAACCTTTACAATCACCGGCAATTTTGTCGTATGCTGTGCAACTGCAATCCCAACTCCGTCACTGGTACTGCCATTTCCGTTTGGCGTTACGTCCGCAGGCACTGCATTGCCCGTAATGGCACCGTCTAAGACGGTTAATTCTCCCGCACGGATTTCAATTCCGGTATCCCCTGTCAAAATACCTCCATTGATGGTCGTTTTTGCATATCCTGCCTGATAAATACCAAGTGAAATAGCATTGGTATCCCCCGTGTCTCCATGTTCTCCAGAAAGGTTTGCGGTCGGATTGATAGTAATCTGTGGAACATTACCTGTCGCTTGGCTAATGGTGCCATTTACATATAGGCCTACACCGCCCCAGCCACCGCTGTCTTTTTTACCAGTCAGCGTACCATCTACGGTTATTTCAACACCATACGCATAATTGTTATTCGTGCTACGCACATTCACATCTAATCCATAGTAGCCTTCCAACGTCACATTTTCCCCAACCGTGACGACTGAGTATGCAGACGCCTCTGGATCACTGGAGCCAAAAACCCGCACCGGAGCATAGTAGGGAGATTCTTCATATACCTTTCCGGTGCCGGTCAAGTACAGATGCGCACCGTCTACGCTCAAATATTGATGCCCAGTTCCAGAAAAGCCGATATTATGGTTGTTCAGATCAAGGGTAATTTGTTTACCCTGATCCAGCATTTTACTAGTCTCGCCCGTCACATCCTGCAAAAGCGTAATGGTTGCAGCAGAATTTTCCGGTACCGCAGCAAAAGCGTCAGCTAGGGTTGCATAATAAGTATCTCCTATTTTAGCAGTAGCTGTCGTTTCATCCAATTTTAATACCGTCAGACCATCGGCTGTTTCTTTGATGAAATATTGTTCATCCCCCTCTGTGGGTATGTACTGTGCTAAATTGTCACATTTGGAGAATGTTCCGCCCGTAACAATGGGGTCGCCGGTATTCTTCGCGCCTATCAGCGCTGGTACGCCTTCCGGTGCAACAAAGGTTCCGCCTTTGATGTATCCAGTAGCCTGTGCCATGATACCGCCATCGCCACCCGCATTGTCATTTCCAATTTGGACGGCAGTGACTTTCCCTTCTGTTTCAAAGTGTCCGCCATTGATGACACATTCTACTTTTCCAACCTCGCCAGCAGCATACAGGGCATAAAAGATAGCGCCATGTTGCTGGGCGCAGTCTACGGTTTTGAATGTACCGTCATTGACCTCGAGATAGCCGATGGAAGCAGAAACTGCACCTTGCGTTCCTGTAAACGTTCCGCCATTGATAACCATTTTGGATTCAGCCGTATAGTTACGAATGGTATAAGCCCATATTTCACTATTGCAAGAACTGCATGTCGTACCTGTGAATGTACCGCCGTTGATTGTTGCGGTTCCTTCGTTAAATACCGCGCAAGTTGCCTTTTCAAATGTACCGTCTTCAATGGTCAATACCGCTTCTGCCCCGGTATTGCGAATAGCAGCGCCGCTCGCATAGATTGCGCCGGCATAAGTACCATTTTCAATGGTCAGTGTTCCTTGGTTATTGATCGCGCCTAAGCCGCCCTCTGCAGAATTGGAGCTATCAATCG
>CALLNG010000366.1 GCA_938005345.1 uncultured Clostridia bacterium | reverse complement strand
TACCATCCGAAGCGACAATACCTGTTGGTGCCGCACTCCAAGTTATGGTTGTTTCGTAACGACCTTCCTGCGGAAGTATTAAATCTTTCCGAATATATGCAGGATCTTCTGTTGTGATTGCTTGCAGCGTCAAGTCTTCCAACGTCGCTTGAACGGCATCCTGATTGTCTACCATAATCAGCATTGGCATTAAATCGATGCTCGCCTCAGCGCTGTGAACCGTGTATTGTCCACCCTCAGTTTCGAGCCGGAAGGCTAATGTCTGATTTCCAGCCGCTAATTGACGATGCACATATTCCGTCAAATTTTCAGTGTCCACATAGGTATTTGCATTAAGCACACCGTTGTAGCTACTCAAAAGTTCTCCATCAAATAGTCCTTTTTGTTGTGCCATTTCGTAAGTCAACGTCTCGCCTGTCCAGTCCGTGTCAATTCCGTATATATGAACCGGACCGGTATGTGTGCCACCGTCTGGCATAAGCCGTAAATATAATGCATTTGTATTCTCTATCAGGGCGAGAGAATCAGCACAATCTATTTTCACGAATGCGGCACTGTGCACACCATTTTCCGTTCCAACTAGCAAATGCTCTGTTACAAACCCCTCATGAGCACTGTCACTTCGGACATATGCGCTGTCAGAAGAAGGCACCGTTTTACCTGCAAAAATCGGGTCTGCACGATCCGCTAGCACCGTAACAGGAAGTGTTACAATTTTTATTGCGTCTTCTTTTGTCACGGTTGCTGTTAATGTGACGGAAGCATCCGCCTCGCCGTATGCAGGGCGGTTTACCGCTCCTGTCTGCACATTGATCGCGTCTCCCACCACTGACCAAGTAATCGTTGAACCGTTTTCTCCTGCCGTCGGAAGATATAATGTTTTAGAAACGCTGTCCTGTCGCTCAGTTGAAAGTTTATCAAATGTCAATGCCATAGCGTCTCGCTGTACATCATATGCATTCATATCATGATAGGTAATGTTAAGCGCGGGCTGCAGCATTTCGTTGGCATTTGTTCCATAACAAATACTAAGATTCTCTCCACCGGCCAACTCATACATTAAGGTTATAATCGTATCTTGTGGATATGTGTTCAAATGATCTTTAATTCCTTCCAGCAGATTACCGGATACAATCGTCCCTTCCGGCGAAAGTGTAACCGTACTTTCCGCTAGAAGGTGCTCCTTATTGCCCGGAAGATTATACTCCTCCGCTGTAGACCAGGTTTTCCCCAGCGGATTACCATCGCTGTCCGTTGCCGTCCACCACGCTTCGGAATCCTGAGGCATCAAATATACACGATATGTTCTCGTTCCTGTATGGTATTCAGTGCCTTTCGTTGTCAAACGAAGTTCAATATTGGTTATATCATCCAGTACGTCCATACATTCCGCTAAATTGAAACGTAGGTATGGCACACGAGTTGCACCTTGATTACTATCATAATTATATCGAACATCATCTACCAAGTCTACACCTGCAAATTCCGTTTCCGAAAATTCACGTGCGCGGATATACAGCGCGTCCGTTGCTAAAATTGTTTCTGTTGCATATGGTATTCCCTCATCCGCCAATATTGTTAAGGTAAAGGTGACCTCTTGCGAAGCCTCTCCGTAGGAGATAACCGCCTTGAGTGTTACCTCCGCATTTTCCTCTCCAACGCCAGGCCGCGTTACTTCTCCTGTTTCTGTGTCAATTCTGTTGCTGTCTGCTGTCCAGGTAATCGTTGACCCGTATTCGCCCGTCTTCGGCAGTGTCAAATTTGCCGTTACGCTGTTTTCCGGTTCTGTAGAAAGCTTATCAAACGTTAATGCCTTAACGTCTCGTCGTACATAATATTCATCTGTGACAGCATAGGTTATGTTCAACGCAGGCTGCTGTGATTCGTTTCCATTTTTCCCGTAGCACACGCTGACACTGTCGCTGATGTTTTCGCTGACCAATTCATATCTCAAAGTGATAATGGTGTCGTCCGTATTGGTCTTTAAATGATCTTTAATTCCTTCCAGTAAGTTGCCGGATATCATGGTATATTCCGGTGTTAGTTCCACCGTAGTGCCTGCCAAAAACCGACCTCCATCTCCCGGAAGGCCATATTCTGCTGCTGTGTTCCAAGTTCTAGCCTGCTGATTGCCGGACTCATCTTTTACTGTCCACCACGCTTCGGAATCCTGCGGCAACAAATACACATTATATGTTCTTGTTTCCAGATTAGCGGTATTGTCGGTGCTCGACGTCAAACGAAGAGTGATACTCTCTATGTCATCCAGTACATCCATGTACTCCGCCATATCAAAGCGCAGATACGGTATACGCGTTGCCCCAGATTCACTATCATAATGATATCTGGAATCATCTACTAGAAGGCCGTTTGATGCTTCTTCATCCTTGCGGTCACCTCCCCGGATGTACAGTGCGTCTGTTGTCAGCAGAGTTGTCTTTTCTTGCCGTATTCCATCATCCGCCAATATTGTCAACGTAAAGATCACTTCCTGTGACGCAATACCATAGGATACAAGTGCTTTGAGTGTTACCTTTACATTTCCCTCACCATAAGACGGCCGCGTCACCACTCCCGTCTCTGTGTTGATTCTACCGCTATCTTCCGTCCAGCTAATTACTGATCCGTTTTCTCCAGTTTTCGGCAGTATCAGATTTTTTGTCACACTGTCAGCAGGTTCCGTAGAGAGTTTATCAAATGTTAACGCTTCCACATCCTTTAATACAGTACTCATGCCTGTGTCGCTATATACAATATTGAGTACAGGACGCAGCGATTCCTCTGCATTTAAACCGTTGCATATACTGATATTATTTTCTCCGGAAAGCTCATACATCAATGTGATTGCTGTTTCGCCGGGGTTCTCTTCCAGATATTTTTTGATACCAACAAGCAAATTGCTGGATTCCAATACATCGTTTCCTTCTAGCGTTACAACCGTTTCACCTATTAAATTGCTTGTATTGCCTGCTATTCCATATTGTTCTGCCGTCGTCCAAGTCTTGCTTGCGGCGTTCGTCCACCATTCCTCTACCGACTGCGGCATTAAATAGATCTTAAAATTCCGTTCTCCAAGATTGACATTCCCTGCAGCCACGTCTGCTGCCGTTGTTGTTAGACGCAGCGTGACGCGCTGCATATTCTCCAGAACATTCCTATCCTCCGGAAAAACAAACCGCAGATATGGCACGCGTGTCTGCCCATTTGCCCCGTCATAACCCGGCCGTATATCATTAACTAATATATCTCCAATATATTCTGTATCTTTATGCTCACGGCCCCGGATATACAGTGCATCTGTAGGCGATAACGTTGTCGTTTCTCGCAGCATTCCGTCATCCGCCAATACTGTAAATGTAAAGGCTACCTCATGCGCTGCGCTTCCATAAGATACAAGCGCTTTGAGTGTTATTTCTACATCATTTTGTTCGGGCCGTGTCACCGCTCCCGTCTCCGTGTTGATTCTACCGCTTTCTTCTATCCAAGTGATTGTTGACCCGTTCTCTCCAATTTTGGGCAGCGTCAAATCTTTTGTTATACTGTCTTTCGGTTCCGTAGAGAGTTTGTCAAACGTTAGCGTTTCTACGTCCATCATAACAGTGGTTAAATCCATACTGCGGTAGGTGATATTAAGTACAGGCCGCAGCGCTTCCTCCGCATTTAACCCATTACATATACTTATATTATTCACGCCAGATAGTTCATACATTAACGTGATCGCAGTTTCGCCTGGGTTCGCCTCCAGATATGCTTGAATGCCGGTAAACAAATTACCGGATTCCAGTACATCATTCCCTTCTAGTGTTACCACAGATCCGGCTATCTGATTGCTTGTATTGCCTGCTATTCCATATTGTTCTGCCGTCGTCCAAGTCTTGCTT
>CALLNG010000365.1 GCA_938005345.1 uncultured Clostridia bacterium | reverse complement strand
CCCCTGTTTTGAAGCGAGGGAAAAGGGTGGCTGACACTGCCAAGCGGGATACCGAAAATATTCCGTTGACGGAGGAAGTAGAGGAATACATTTCCCGCGAGGTGCTGCCCTACAATCCGGACGCATGGGTGGATGAAGGCAAGACGAAAATCGGCTATGAGATTCCTTTTACCCGTACTTTTTACGAATATAAGGAGATTGAACCTGCTGACCAGATTGCACAGCGAATCGAAGCCCATGAACATGCACTAATAGAAAAACTTCATGAGCTTTTTGGAAAGGCTGGCGAATAAAGTGACCCATAGAGAAGTCCAATTTGAAATGAAAGATAGTGGAGTTGAATGGATAGCTCAGATTCCAAAGAATTGGCAAGTAAAGCGGCTTAAAAATCTTTTTTCTTTCGGGAAAGGGTTACCAATTACAAAAGCTGATTTAGTCGAGAACGGAGTATCTGTAATTAGTTACGGTCAGATCCATGCAAAATCTAATACCGGTACACATCTGTCAAAAGAACTTTTGCGCTTTGTTCCAGAAATATTTCTTGAGACAAATCCTTCGTCACTTATAAGTAAACATGATATTATTTTTGCTGATACTTCAGAGGATCTAGATGGTTTAGGAAATGCTGTCTTAATGGATATTGATGGTAAGGTATTTGCAGGATATCATACAATAATCTTGCATCCAATTGATACCAGATTTTCAAAATACTTGGCGTATTTATTTTTGACGGATGCTTGGCGTTCACAACTTCGTGCAAGTGCTAGCGGAATAAAAGTATTTAGTGTAACGCAAAAAATGCTTCGTAGTTGCAATGTAATCCTCCCTTCTCCGAAAGAATGCGATATTATAACAAGCTTTCTAGATACACAATGTATAAAAATTGACAGTATTATATCCGAAGCCAAAGCTAGTATTGAGGAATATAAATCTTGGAAAGCCTCCATCATTTATGAAGTTGTGACCAAGGGCCTAGATCCAAATGTGAAAATGAAGGATTCTGGCGTTGAGTGGATCGGGGAAATGCCTGCTCATTGGAGGTTGATTCCGTTTAAATATGTGTTGCAGGAACGTAATGAAAGAAACACTTCTGTGATATCCAAAGAACGTCTTTCGCTATCTATCGATTTAGGAGTTACATTATATGCAGATAAAACAACTAATCTGGATCGATTTAAGGAAGATTTTTCTCAGTATAAGCTTGCATATGCAGGAGACTTAGTTATGAATAGTATGAACATGATTGTTGGAGCATCGGGTGTTTCGTCATGGTTTGGATGTGTTAGTCCTGCATATTATACGTTTTATGATACAATTGAAGATCATGTAACGGCAAAATTTTGTGAATATATTTTTAGGAATAAAGCAATGTTACGAGTGCTTCACAGTTTAGGAAAGGGAATTTACTCTATTGAGCGTGGGGACGATCGTATAAATACTTGTAGATTAAAAGTCTCAAAAGATGATCTAAAAAAAATACTTATCCCCATTCCGCCAATTGAAGAACAACGAAAAATCGTTGGATATTTAAAAGCAAAATGCACTATGTTGGATACTCTTGTGAATGAAAAACAGGCATTGATTACGGATTTAGAATCCTACAAAAAGTCCCTAATTTTTGAAGTTGTGACAGGAAAAAGACGAGTGGTCTGATGAAAAACGAAGAATACAATATTAAGCTTGCCGCCTATATTGAGCAATTACAGGAATTACGAAAGGAAGCTGTGTCGCTAGCAACAGGCATCATTGGCGAAACCCTATGCATGGATGATTTGTTTTTCTGTGCATCTGTTGACAGATGTATTCGCTTAATCGATGGCCTGATTCCCATGCTTAGAGATCGGAATTTAACTTGTGTCGGAGTCCTTCTCCGCATACAGATGGATAACTGTATGCGAACCTATGCTGCATTTATTGCCGAGGATCGAAATGCGGTTATTCGGTGTATTCTCGATGGAACTCCCATCAAAAGTCTGAAAGATGCAAAGGGCAATAAAATGCTGGACGGATACTTAAAAGATGAAGTGGCAAAAATAGATCCCATCTTTTCTAAAGTATACAACAATGCCAGCGGATATGTTCATTTATCGGAAAAGGCATTCTATCAGACCGTAGACTCTTGTGATAACTATGAAATTGGAATACAGATAGGACAACCGCTCCCCGAAAAAAAGAATGCACCATTGTTGGAGGCTGCAACTGCTTATATTCATTTTGTCAATCTACATTTCAAGATGCTTCAGGCGGTTGTTGAAAGCAAGCAACGCTTTGATGCATCCCAGACTGAAAATGAATCGCAGGAGGTGTAACGATGGCAGATAATGAAAAGCAATTTGAACAGGATATAGAATCCTTTTTGATTTCTCCCAAAGGTGGCTGGCAAAAAGCCACAGATGCGGGGTATCGTACCGGATTTCAGTACGATAGTACAGGGGTGTTTACGGAAAACTATGCCCTGGATATTGAGACGCTTTGTACCTTTGTCAAGAATACGCAACCGGTGCAATGGGCACTGTTTGAAAAACGCTGCAAGAGTGATCCACAGAAGAAGTTTTATAAGGCCTTTCAAAATGCGGTTGATATGGAGGGCCTGGTCAATGTCCTGCGCCACGGCTTCAAACACCGCGGCCAGGAGTTTAGGGTTATCTACTTCAAACCGGAGACGAAGTTGAATCAGCTAGCCTTGACTCATTACAAGGAAAATATCTGCCAGTGTATCCGCCAGTGGCACTACAGTCCGCGCAATAACAATAGCGTGGATATGATGCTAGCTGTCAACGGAATTCCGCTGGTTGCCATCGAATTGAAAAATCAGCTGACCGGGCAGACTATTGACAATGCCATCACCCAGTGGATGACGGACCGCGATCCACGTGAGGAGGCCTTTCAGTTTAACCGTAGAATCCTTACTTATTTTGCAGCGGACCTGTATCGAGTAGCCATGAGCACTCGACTGTTGGGACCTAAAACATATTTTTTGCCATTCAACCAGGGGAGCAATGGTCCTGGTGTAGACGGTGGAGCGGGAAACCCACAGAACCCCACTGGTGGCTATGTGACGGCTTATCTGTGGGAAACAGTGCTCCAAAAGGATAGCTTTCTTGACATCCTGCAAAAGTTTATCAGTTACCAGAAAGAGGTCAAAAAAACAACATTGCCCGATGGGAAGATTCGTACAGACACCACCGAAAAGATCATTTTTCCCCGATATCATCAGCTGGACGTTGTCCGGAAATTGGTTCACCATACAAGAGAACACGGTCCAGGACACAATTATCTGATCCAGCACAGCGCCGGCTCTGGCAAGTCCAACAGCATTGCTTGGACCGCTTATCGCCTTGCCAGTCTGCATGATGACGAAAACCGGGCTATTTATAACTCAGTCATCATTGTTACAGACCGGAAAGTACTGGATAGTCAGTTACAAGACACTATCGACAGCTTCGATCATACGCTGGGCAGCGTGGTATTGATTGATGAAAAGAAGAGCTCCAAAGATCTGCTGAAAGCAGTCAATGACGGGAAACGCATTATT
>CALLNG010000364.1 GCA_938005345.1 uncultured Clostridia bacterium | reverse complement strand
ATGCGGTGGCGGGCGTGCTGACCGAAAGTGAAAATTGCTATGCTGTGGGCAACTTGGCCTATGGTGCATCCATACAAGCAGCCGAGGGGTCAGACAGCGCAGCCAATTTGGCAGACGGAAACTATAACAGCGCCTGGAATGCTGGCGCAGCGGAGACAGCGGAAGTTGTCTTGACGCTGGGAGCAGCGGCGAATTTAAGTGAAATCCGTATGACACCATATGGTGAGGAAAATATCGGTTCCGTTTCCTATGCGGTTTCCACAGGCGGGGCGTCTTGGAGAGAGGTAGCGTTGCAGGATGGTAAATTGAGTGAAACTGGAGTCGCTGCCGTCAAGGTGACGCTGACAGGTGCGGCGGAAACAAATGGCGACATGGGCATTGCAGAATTGGAACTGTACAGCCGTACCAGCCAGCAGGATGCATTGATTGCGGCGGCACAAGCGTTGACCTTTGACTTTGATCCGGAGCAGGTGAAACAAAATATTTCTCTGCCACTGGAAGCAGCCGGCGGTATCAGCATCAGCTGGACTTCCTCAGACACAGAGACCGTAGAAATTGGCAGCGATGGAACAGGTACGGTAACGCGGCCGGCCAATGAAGCGGGAGACAAAAATGTTGTATTAACGGCAGAATTTTCGCTGGGCGGTGAAACGCTTTCTTGGCAGTATGATATCATTGTGCGCAAAAGCCTGCCTGGCAACGAAGCTGTGCAGTCGGATGCTGCGTGGATCAGCGCTTACATGCAGGAGATTTTGAAATCCAGTCTAAGCGCAAACGTAGAACTGCCGGCAATAGGGCCGGAGGGCAGCCAGATAGTCTGGACGTCCAACAATCCGTCTGTTATCACGGCGGAAGGCGTGGTAACGCGCCCAGCATCCGGCGTTGATGTTACGGCAGTGCTGACGGCAGCCATTTCTATGGGTGGTTCGCAGCAGGAAGCAAAATTCTATGTCACAGTGGCCTCGATGAGTTCCGGCGGCAACGGCGGAGGAGGCGGCGGTACTGGCGGCGGAGGAGGCGGCAGAGGTCCGTCCAGCTCCAGCAGTGACAACTCCTATTTGGTCAATGGCGGCGAACAGACCAATCCGTCGCAGCAACAGCCCGCTTGGGAACAAAATTACTTTACGGATATAGACCAGGCAGCTTGGGCGAAAGAAGCGGTTTATAACCTGCTGTATCAAGGGGTACTGAGTCCAGCACAGCAGTTTGAACCAGAACGCGCAGTCACAAGGGAAGAATTTGTGAAAATGGTGGTTATGGCGTTTGGCTATTATGATGAAGAAGCGCAGACCGATATGCGTGATACCTCGCCGGAACTGTGGCATTACTCCTACATTGCTTCGGCAATTGAACATGGTATTATCAATGGCATCACGGCCAAACAGTTTGGTGTGGGCCAAGAAATTACCAGGCAGGACATGGCATTGATTCTTTACCGAGTCATGCAGGATAAAGGCATAGAACTCGAAGGAGGGGAAACAGCAGGATTTGCCGATGGCTATGAAATAGCGCCCTATGCGCGGGAAGCTGTATTAGCGTTGCAGAGCGAAGGCCTGATCAACGGCGTCGGCGGTAACCTGTTTGCGCCGGAAAACAGCGCAACGCGCGCTGAAGCGGCAAAGATTATTTATGAGGCAATGGCACGGCAGAACACGGAAAGGAGTGAAGGATAATGAAAAAACACATGAGGTGGCTCTCCTGTATTCTGGCGGTAGTCATGATTTTGGGAACCTGTTCGGTGTGGGCGGAGGAAACTGCGCCGGCAGAAACCGAAGAGGAACAGCAGCAATCGGTAGAAGCCTATGTGGAAGCTGCGCAGACCTTAGCGGGGATTGGGATTTTGACGCAGGAAGAAGCGGACGGCATGACAGGCGGAGTCATTACAAGAGGCGATGCAGCGCTGCTGCTGTGTAGACTGGTTGGTGTGCAGGACTATATGCTGGGCACTGGCGGGATGCGTTTTTTAGATGTAACAGATCCGGAGCTTGCGGGCGCGGTCCGCATGCTCTGTGATATGAAAGTCGTTAGCGACCCTGCGGATGGTATGTTCCGTCCGCAGGACCCGCTGAGCTATAACGAAGCGGTGAAATTGGTGGTTTGCCTGATGGGTTACGGTGCGAAGGCGGATATGAGCGGTGGATATCCGATTGGCCATTTGACCATGGCGAGCAGTCTGAAGTTGCTTGGCAAAGTCTCGCCTGAAGCGGACGGCACCATCTCGCAGGCTGCATTTTACCAGCTGTTGTTCAATGCGCTGGATGTAGAAGTTATGGAAGGCGCGACAGACGGAATTGGCGGATACCGCTATACAGAGGGTGACACCTTGCTGAACATGCATATGGATTTGACCATGACGCGCGGCGTTGTAACGGCAAATAAATATACCAAGCTCAGCGGCGGCGAAGGTGTCAATGAAGGTGAAATTGCGCTGGACGGAAGAACCTTGCAGCTGGGATCCGTGGATTACAGCGATTTGCTAGGCTATACTGTTAAATGCTATACGCGTATGGAGGACGATGAGGAAACCGTCGTTTATATGATGCCATACCGGACAGAAGTGACGGAAATTAATACAGATGATATCGGTTTGCTGACCACGAGTCAGATTCGGTATATTGACGAGACAGGAAAACAGCGGACCGACAGCCTTCCGACAGACTGCACTGTGCTTTATAACGGGAGTGTTGCTGTATCGCTGACGGAAGCGGATTTGCAGCTGCATAACGGTAATGTGAAGCTGATAGACAATGACAATGACGGCAGATGTGAAGTCCTTGTTGTGGAAGATTATGTGACCTATAAAGTAAAAGGCGTCAGTGAAAACGAACAGATGATTTACTTAACTGGGTTCGATATCCAAGCGGATACCGAAACGCTGTCCATCCCTTATGACTTTCAAAACCGGAATCCCATTGTGGAAGTCATTTCCGGCGGCAGAGTCAGCGAGATTGACAGGCTGCAAGCGAATAACACCGTTTCGGTCTACCGTAGTTTAGACGGCCGGGTAACGCGCTTGGAATTGTCATCAACAACGCTACAAAACAAAACAGTTGAAGCTGTGGAGGATGAAGGGGAAACCCTGGTAATAGAAGGAACCGCATATCAAGTCGCACGGGGTGCGGACGGCGAACTTGCGGTCCACATTGAAGTTGGGCAGCGGTCCACATTCTATTTGGACTGTGCAGGAAAAATTGCGGGAATTGGCAGCAATACCGGGGAGAATGGCATCTATGGGTACCTGGTAGAGGCAGTGTCCACCCCGCTCGGCAAAGTGCAGCTTAAAATTTTGCCCGAAACTGGTACATTGACGATATATGACGGTGCGGGAAGCATTACAGTCAACGGCGCATCTGTTTCAGGAGATGCAGTGGCAAACCATGCCGCGTTATCGGAAAACGGAGAGACAAAACAGCAGCTGATTCTCTACCGGTTAAACGGCGCAGGCCAAGTGCGGGAAATTACAACCGCAGGTCGGGAGGAAACCGATAGCTTCCGGCTGGAGGGAGAATATAATTCGGTTATGTATGACCGGGATTTCATCGGCAGTGAATTTATGGTATCAAGCGATGTACAGGTATTCGTCATTCCACTGGACGAAGAGGACGAAGAAGGTTATCAGGCCGGTGGCAAAAGCCTGCTGAAAAACCGTGTGGAATGCCAGATGGAACTTTATGATGCGGACGCGGCAAACCGGGTGGCTAGAGTCGTGTTGCATACCAGTGGAGACACCACGAGCAGCGTCAGTCAAAGCGCTCCCTTTGCCATTGTCAAAAGCATCAACCCAAGCGTGTTGGATGATGAAGTCCGCTACAAGATCATTTTTCAGGTGAATGGCGGCGAAGAATTTGCCTTTACGAATGAAAACATGATGGTGGACCGCAGAAACGTACGCTGGTCCATCCCATCAGGGCTTAATTATGTTGTCTGCGAAGGCGGCCGGCTCTATCTGTCGTCCCTCAGAGGCGAAGTGAGTGGGAATAGCCTGGAAATCAAGCCGGGCGATGTGGTAGAATATAATAAATCCGGCGATGAAATCAGCAGCGTCAAACCCATTTATATTTCCAGCGTACCGGATCTGGGGCTGCTGCATCAATACGGCGGTTCCTCCGTCGCACCAGTGATTCGCGCTGCAGTTGTCACGTTGACCAGCGTTGTAGACGGTATAGCGTTCTTTGATGGCGGCGGTATCACAGGCAAACCGATTCCATTGACCACAGCGGCGGTTTACTTTGTGAAAACGGAGCCGAAAGTTGAGATCACAGAGGGATCCGTTGGCGAACTGCAAGCAGGCCAGTCAATGCTGGTGCGGCTAAACTACGAAAAAGCACTGGAAATTTTAGTGTTCCAATAAGAGAAGGGAGGAAGACCAAGCATGGGGAAAAGTTGGAAAACAAGGAGCCTATGTCTTGCGTTGCTGATGATGTTGATGGTTCCAGGAATAGGAGGCCGGGCAGCCACAATTGAAGATTTGAACCTGGCATTGGGAAAAGAAGCGCAGGTCAGCACCGTGTGGAGCGATTCCTATGGCGCGAACGCTGCGGTGGACGGCGATTTCGAAACGCGCTGGAGCGCGGAACGGGATGCCTCAACCAATCAAACGCTTCAGGTTGATTTGGGCAGTACTGTCACGTTTGACCAAGTGGTGGTTGCAGACTATTCCCAACGTACGCAGAATTATGTGATAGAGGTTTCCGGTGATGGGAAAGCCTGGGAAGAGGTCGCATACGGCGAAGAGTTGGGCGATCAGATTAACCAGCCCTATACCATTACCTTTGACCCTGTAGATGCGCGGTATGTGAGATTGACCATTGTAGCGGCATCGGCGGAGCCCAGTATCTGGGAATTTCAGGTGTATAATTCTTCCGATGTGTCAGAAAACAATTTGGAGGTGCCAAAACCCGGATCGGGAACCGGTACCATGGCCTTTACGGATATCAACGGTATGTTGACCAAAAATGAAGTGGACTCCCTTGTGTCATTTGCGGAGAGAAAATATACAACGGCGCAGAACAATGTCGGCAATGCCATGGCATACGGTGCGGCTGGCGCAGACATTGACGCGATGTGTATGGTTTACACTGTCACACAGGATACCCGTCTGCTGGCACCCATGATCAAAGGCGCGGATTCCATTTTATTAGGGCGTAACGATCAGCCAAACGGTGATGGGCGGGAACTATTTACCGGAAACGTGGAAAAGGCATGGCCGAACAAAGCGCTGGGCGAGCCGGACGAAAAATATGCCGGTTCGGAAAATGGACTGGTGCTGGGCCATGTGGCGTATGTGGCAGAATGCATTTTGCAGACGCCGAGCATTTGGAAACAGGACGTGCCGGACGGCGATCCCAATGGCTATGGGAAGACCTATTTGGAACGGGCACAGACCTATGCGGCGATGTGTGACGAAACGATTCAAGAGTTTTTGATTCCGAATTTTATCGAAGAGGGGACGCTGCTACAGAAATTCCCTTCCACACCGTCTTTTGCAAACATGGGCGGCGCGTCCAATTACAGCGACCGTGCGGGAAGCGGATTCCCATGGAACCAGCAGTGGATGTTCAACCATGGCATGGTCCACATGGCAAAAGTACATGAGCTGCTTGGCGAAGAACCGGAAAAAGTGGAGCAATACCGCGCAATTGTGCAGGCGTCCCTGGACTGGTTTTTAAGCCAGCAAGTGGAACGTGAAGAAGACGGACAGCCTTGCTATACGTGGAGTTACTGGCCCAAAGAAGATAATTTCCATCAGGACGGCGGAAAAATTGAGGATGCCGTGGACGCACACATGGCTTATGATATCGCAGGCCTCCATTTGACAATGGAATATGGCTATGATAATATCAGCCAGGAACACATGCAGAAATTTGCCAACACGGTAAAATATATCATTTATGATGAATCCAAAGCGCCCAACGTGTTTGCCGGATCCGTCAATGGCTCAGATGGAAAAGGATGGCGCTCCCAGCTGTGGCCGGAAAATATTGTACTGGGGATCTATGACAAGGAAGTCTATTCCATTATCAATACCTCAGCTGCCATCAGCGCGGCGACAACAGGTATTTCACGGTTTGGACGTACGCTGTATACCAAGGCGCAGTTGTTTGGCATAGAAGAAGGCGTGGTTGGCGGGGAAGAAGAGCAGCCAGGTGAAACTAATCCCAACAATCCTTATGATCCGCTGCTGCCGCCGGAATTAGACCCAAACAATGCGAAAACCTTTGCTGACATGCAAGGGCATTGGGCACAGCAAGCCGTGGAACTAGCGTCCTCTGCTGGAATTATAACGGGCCAGCCGGACGGTCTGTTCCATCCCGAAGATACGGTTACGCGGGCGGAATGGACGGTTATGGTGGCACGCCTACTGCAACTGGAGAAAGCACAGTATCAAGGCATGTTCCAGGACGTATCAGCGGACGACTGGTATGCAACCTATGTACAGGCGGCCCTGGATGCAGGACTCATTGCACAAGCCAAAACCTTCCGGCCGGACGAAGCAGTTACACGGGAGGAAATGAGTAAACTGGCAGCAAGTGCCGCAGTGGCGCTGGGTATTTCCGGTACTGTTCCGGAAGAGTTTACGCTGCCTTATCAGGATGCGGATTCCATTGGCCTTTGGGCGGTTGATTCTGTGCGTATTGTAACATATCAGGAAATCATGAATGGTATGGCCGACGGAAGATTTGCACCAGAACAATATACAACGCGTGCAGAGGCAGCCACTGTGCTGAGCAGAATGCTGGCGGAATGAGGCTACAAGGCGGCGCCTGTTTCCGGGCGCCGCCTCATTGTCTCTAGGCTTCCGTGTAGGAGATGTACTATACAAACCGGTATACTTTACAGTAATACGCACAGTGGGGCGAGCACTTTGCGTAGAGGGGCGGAGTCGGACGCTGGTTAGAAACAAAACCGGTGAAAAAAGGATACCGGCTGATTTTGGAGGTGTATGATGAAAAAAACAGTTGCAATTATTATGATTTGGGCATGTATGTTCTTGCTGACCGGCAATATCACTCTGGCGCAGGAGGAGGCACTGCGTGTGGAGGAAGCGGGCTTTCCCATTTTGATTAACCGTGTGGAATATACGCCGGACATGCCGATGGTAACGGTCAATGACTACACCTATTTACCGCTGCGGCAAATAGGGGAAGTCCTTCACAAAACAGTGACCTGGAACGGAGAAAAGCAGCAGGTGGAAATAGTGAATGGTCAGACAGAGAATCAAAATACAGCCACAGTCCCGGAAGAATTTGATATTTATCAAATTGAGCGCGAAACATATCCGATTATGGCCAATGGCGAGACGCTGTCTATAGAACAGCCGGTTGTATCCATTGCGGGCTTCACCTATCTGCCGCTGAAGGCAATTGGTGACGCACTGCAAATTCCGGTCTATTGGAACGCGACGCTTTCGCGTGTGGAAATCACGCTTCCGCCTGACCCGATTCCGACAGAACCGGTAGAAGGCCTCGTCAATTTGGCTTACCAAAAGCCGGCGGAGGCCAGTGATTCCTGGAATGATTCCTATTATCCAAATTTTGCAATGGACATGGATTTATCCACCCGCTGGGCGTCCCGCAAGACTGATTTCATGTGGATTTGTGTGGATTTAGAGGAACCGGCCGTTTTTGATACTGTCAAATTATATGACTACCAAAACCGGACGGAGGGCTACGAGATTTTAATTTCGGATGACAATGTCAATTTTATGCAGGTAGCGAGTGGAGAAACGCTTTCTGAGCAGGGCACACAGATTGACTTTTCTCCGGTAAAAGCACGCTATATCCGTGTTGCGTTTACGGCGGAAGAACCAGTCAGTATCTATTCTTTTGAGGTCTATAACCGCAGCCAACAGGATGAAGCGCCCGGCATTGACGGGGAGCAAGCGCTTCCGATTGAAACACCACAGGTGCCTGAACGGACGCCGCGTCCGGAGGGGATACCTGCGCCGACACCAGACCCTGCGAGGCCTGATTTGATTGCTTATGCCAATCCGGAAAACGGGACAGAAGACTTCAAGGTGCTCAACAACGAACCAGGCAGCACCATTGAGGTAGTGGAAGACCCCGAGTATGGTAAAGTATTTCAATTTCATAAAAACATCGGAGCCAACCGCAACGAGGTGCATGGTCTGAAAGATCTAACGGTTGAACAGGGCAAAACTTATTACCTGGGCTGGCGCTATAAAGTGGACATGCCAGCGGATTTGACAACCAATGCCCTATTCCAGTGGAAAGCCTATGGCTTTCCGGAGCAAGTCAATCCCATGCTGCAAAATTATCCCATTACGCTGAATCCAACGGATGGGCAACTAGGTTTGATGCAGTTTAATCCCAAAACGGAGGAAAATCCCGAAACACTTTGCTGGGACATTCCCTTTGTGCCAAATGAATGGCATGACTATGTGCTGGCAATCTATGTTTCAGATGATGTGGAAAAGGGGTGGATTTCCTTCTATTATGATGGAGAGCTGCAAGTGCTCAACAATGGGGACACGAAATTTTATTGCCGTACCTTTGATTGCGACTATGTTGATCCCAAATGGGGCATTTACGGAGGGAAAAATACGGAAATTACCAGCTGGCTGGCGGATTTGCGCGTAGCAACTACCTATGAATCCGCTGCGCCAGAACCCAAGGGATAAGCACAAAGTACAAGATGGACGGAGCCCCGGAGCTGAGTGCGATCCGTTTTGAAACAAGGCCTCCTGTCCAGTCAAACGGACAGGGGGCCTTCCTATTGGCAGCCTATCAACAGGACACATCCGGCGCAAGGCTGTACAGGTTTGATTGAGGAAGCAAAATTTTCTTGACAATCCAACGCGATGTTGCTATTATATACATATACCCCTATTGGTATAATGGCGGGCATTGAGGGCAACAGAACAGGAGGGAAAGCATGAAGCAGGCCATGAAAAAGTTGGAGCAGCTGCTGGAGCTGGGCGGCACCAAGAAAGAGATTGTACTGCTAGCCGTGTCGGGCATTGCGCTTGTCATTAGCATATTTGATTTGCCGCCGCTGCCGTTTGATGCGGCGTGGATTGCGATTGTGTTTTGCGGCATCCCCATCATATTGGAGGCCGTTATCGGTTTGGTCACAGCGTTTGATATCAAGGCGGATGTGCTGGTATCCATTGCGCTGATAGCTTCGATCATCATCCGGGAGGAGTTCGCGGCGGGTGAGGTGGCGTTCATTATGCAGCTTGGCGCCTTGCTGGAGGATTTGACGGTTGCGCGGGCGCGGGCTGGCATTGAAAAATTGGTGCATTTGACGCCGCGCACCGCGCGGGTTTTGTCGGGAGACAAAGAGACGGTCATCCCGGCAGAACAGGTCCGGGTGGGAGATGTGCTTCGCGTACTGCCAGGAGAAAGCGTGCCGGTGGACGGCGTGATTTTGTCGGGGCAGACCTCCGTCAACCAGGCGGTCATGACAGGAGAATCCCTGCCCGTCGATAAAACAGTGGGCGACGAAGTTTCCAGCGGAACCGTCAACCAATTTGGCTCCTTTGACATGCGGGCCACAAAGGTGGGCGGGGATAGCTCCATTCAGCGCATGATTCGTCTGGTGCAGTCGGCGGATGCCGGAAAGGCCAAAATTGTGGGCATTGCCGACCGCTGGGCGACTTGGATTGTGGTCATTGCACTCACGGCTTCCGCTTTAACCTGGCTTATTTCCGGGGAAATCATCCGGGCGGTCACCATTTTGGTTGTGTTTTGTCCCTGTGCGCTGGTATTGGCAACGCCGACTGCCATTATGGCGGCGATTGGCAACGCAACCAAACACGGTTTTTTGGTCCGGGAGGGAGATGCGCTGGAACGGCTTGCAGGCGTGCACAAAATTGCCTTTGACAAAACGGGAACATTAACCTATGGTACGCCGGAGGTCACGGCGGTTCAGAGCAGTTTGCCTGATATCCCGCAGGAGACATTATATACCTTGGCGGCAGCGGCAGAAAAACGTTCGGAGCATCCACTGGGTAAGGCGGTCGTGCGTTGCTATATCCAGCAGTTTCACACACAGCCGCCGCAGCCGGAGAAATTTCAAATGGTGCCGGGGCGCGGGGTATATGCTGTGGCGCAAGGCAAAGAAGTGGTGGCAGGGAACCGGGATTTGCTTGCAGAGCGTGGGATTGCGCTGCCGGAGAAGATGGCGGATCAGGCGGAAACCCATTTGGCGCAAGGCAGCACGGTCATTTATGTAGCGGTACAGGGAAAGCTGGCAGGATTTCTTGCGCTGGCAGACACCGTGAGGGCGGAAAGCGCACACATGATGCAGCAGCTGAGCGGCCTTGGTGTGCAGCCAGTTCTGCTGACCGGAGACCATGATGCGGCGGCACATGCGATTGCAAGCCAACTGCACATTGGAGAAGTTCATGCAGACTGCCTGCCCGAGGATAAACTGAACTGGATTGCGTACTACCAGAAGCGAAACGAGCCGGTGTGCATGATAGGAGACGGCATCAACGATGCACCGGCGCTGAAAAAAGCGGCGGTAGGCATTGCAATGGGAGGCGTGGGCAGCGACATTGCAGTAGACGCGGCGGACATTGCGCTTGTGGACGATGAGGTCAAGGAACTGCCGCACCTTGTGGCGTTGGCTAAGCGCATGATGGTGACCATACAATGCAACCTGGCATTTTCGATGGCGCTGAATTTTCTTGCTATTATTTTGGCAATCACGGGAGTGTTGAACCCGGTGGTGGGGGCGCTGGTGCACAACGCCGGTTCTGTGCTGGTGATTGTCAATTCCGCGCTACTGCTTAAGTGGAAAAAGCGGAAAAAACAGATGGGATAAAAGGCGGCGTGCCAAACGCCGTTTTTTTATGCGTAGGTGGGCTCCTGTGTCTTGGCCGCTCATATATAAGGCAGGCCGCTGAATTCCGCGTGCCAGGAGAACAGAAACATGGTCATGAGCCGCGACCTGTGATACGGCAAAGAATGCTGTCCATCCCTATTTGCCGCAAATTTGCCGCTGGTACGTAGCGGGCGACATTCCGGTTTGCTGCTTAAAGAATTTGGAAAAGTAGGAACTGCTTTCAAATCCTGTTTGCACGGCAATTTCTGAGATGGATAGCAGATTCTCCTCCAGCAATTCCTTGGCTTTTTCTATACGGATTTTGTTGCGGTAGGAAATGGGGGAATCGCCGGTGATACGATGGAAACAATGGGAAAAATAAAATTTACTCAGGCCGCATTGCTGGGCATATTGGCAAACGGATATGGCTTTGGCATAGTCGCGGTGCATGGACTCCATCACAGCGGCCAGACGGTGGTAAGTGGAGGCTGGAATGCTGCTTTGGTGAATCTGGATTCTCCGGCTGACAGTAGCGATGAGTTCCATGAGCCGCGCCGCGCAGATTTGGCGGTATAGGGGTGGTTTGGCTTGCAATTCCTGGATGATTTTTTCAAACCGCGCGCCCAGTGTTTCCCCCGGTCCGGTTTGGTACACTGTTTGGCTCTCAAGCTGAGCGGACTCCAACAGTAGGGTGGCAGCAGCGCCGCTGAAATGAATATAATAGAGTTCTGCAGGCGGATCCGTATTAAAAAAATAATACTGGGGCTGTCCCGGCGCGTAGAGTAAACAAGAACCTTCCTCCGCCTCCTGCATGTGTCCCAGGTCAAAAATACCGCGCCCCCGGCGCAGGTAAATGAGCTGATAGTCCTGCCGTCCGCGGGGACGGGAGGTAGGGGGAAGCGGGGCAGAAATTACTTGGTGCCCGCAGCTGTGTATCACGAGCGAAATTTCCGGCGGCGCAGTCTCAGACTGCCCCCAATAACCACTGTTTCGAAACATGGTGCACCTCCTAAAAAGCAAGATACTACAAATGGAAAGCAAGAAAAGATATTTACTTTTCTTGATTATAGCAGTATGATAGAAAATATGCAAGAGGGAAAACAAGAAAAAAGGAGGACAACATCATGCGGTTTGATATGCATGTCCATACATCGGAAACCAGTCCCTGCGGCAACGTGACGGCAGCGGAAACGGTGCGGCTGTACCGGGAAGCTGGTTATAGCGGGATTTGTATCACGGATCATTATACCCGCTCTTTTTTTGAAGGGGTGGACGGAACATGGGAGCAAAAAGTGGAGGCGTTTTTGCAAGGGTACCGCCGGGCAGCAGCAGCGGCGCCAGCGGGCTTTGGCGTATTTTTAGGGCTAGAACTGCGGCTGGACGGCTCCAATAACGAGTATTTGGTGTACGGCGTCAGCGAGGCATTTTTGAACAAACATCCGGCTCTGTATGCATGGGATTTGCCCGCCATACGGAACCTGACGCAGCAGGAGGGACTGCTGCTGTACCAGGCACACCCGTTCCGCGACGGCATGACACGGCCTGACCCCGCGCTGCTGGATGGCATGGAGGTATACAATGGCAATCCGCGGCACAACTCCCGCAATGAAGAGGCTTTTCGCTATGCAACTGGGCACCGGCTGCGCATGATTTCTGGATCCGACTGCCATGAACTGTGCGATGTTGGGCGCGGGGGGATTGTGTTGCCGCGCGACCCAGGCAATGAGGCAGGATTGCTGGAGTGGATTTCCCACGGGGACTATGAACTCCTTCGTTCATAAGCGGGGCGGCGGTATGAAATTTGTAGAATTTAATGTTTTTTTGATGTTCCGGCTGGTAGCTGCAGTACTGTTGGGCGGATTGATTGGGCTAGAGCGGTCAGGAAACCACCACAACGCGGGATTGCGGACGCATATTCTCGTTTGTCTGGGCGCCGCGTCCATCATGGTGGTCAGCGAATGTATCGTGGAACGCTATCAAACACAGCAGGAGTTGATGCGCATGGGCGCACAGGTCATTAGCGGTATTGGTTTTTTGGGCGCGGGCAACATCATTGCAGATGGAAACAAAATCCGCGGGATTACGACAGCAGCAGGAATTTGGGCCACAGCTTGTGTCGGGATTATTGTGGGAAGCGGCTACTACATCATCGCGTGCGCAGTGGTGGCGTTTATGTTATTTGCCATGCTTGTGCTGCGCTCCGCCAAGGCACATGTTCAAGCGCGGGATAGGCAATATATCCTGAAGGCCGCGCTGGATAGCCGCGAGGCAGTCAAGCCTTTTGTGGAGAACTTGCACGCGCGCGGCGTGGAGATTGTCAAACTTCGTTTGCAGCCGAATGGCGCGGAGGGAAAACTGGACGCTATGGCGGAGCTTCGTTTGCTGCGCTGGGATAAAAAACGGGATTTCATCAGCGAAATGGGCGCGCTGCCGGGCGTGACGGAACTGGTTTCCCTATAAAAAAAGACGGGCAACAGAGCGGGGCCTATGAAAAAACCGGCATGGCGGCGTATTGCCTAGAAAGGGGTAATAAACATGGCAGAGCTAACAATATTGTTTCTTACGGATTTTCATTATATTGGAACAGCGAAACATACCTGCGCGGTGGCAGGCCGGCAGACGGGCCTTGCGCCGCAGTTGCTGGAACAGGCGCGCCACGCCGCTCAAGAGGCCGATGTGGTGGTGCTGGGCGGCGACCTCACAGACAATGGTATGGCGGAAGGGGCGCTGGAGGATTTGCAGCAGCTGTGGAGGTTGGTGCAGCAATGGCAAAAACCAGTTTTCACGGTTCGGGGCAACCACGACGCACCGTCCGCCAAATTTGAGACCGTGATGGGTAAACAGCCTGCGATCCTGACTGTGAATGGCTACCAGCTTATCGGTTTTTCAGACGGGTACCAGCCCGGCCTGCCTGGACAGCGGGACTGGGCGGCAATGGAGCGGATATTTGCACAGGCTGCGCCGGACGTCCCAGTCATTACGGTGCAGCACAGCCCGCTGTTTCCACCGATCCAGGATGAGTATCCCTATAATTTGACGGGCGCAGACGCGATTGGGCAGTTTTATGCGCGCCATGGCGTGGTGCTGTCCATCAGCGGGCACCTGCACCGTGGAAATCCGCTGGTACAGCGCGGCGGTGTGTCCTATGTGACTGGCCCGGCGCTGTGTGAAGCGCCGTTTCCCTATACCATGATTCGTTTGCAGGACAAAACGGTTTCCAGCATCACATATGGCAGCTTTGCCCTGCCAACATAACGTATACCAAACAAAATGCCCCGCATGCCTACCTGGAATGCGGGACATTTTTGCAAAATAGATACCAGCTGACATTAAAGCGGCGTTTCCTTGGGCGGCGCGCCATGCTTTTGCTTCCACTGCTCAATTTGTTTCAGCCGCGCGCGTACTTTTTCCTCCGACCCCTGCACGCCGGGCCGGTAATAGCGCCGCGTGAGCAAAGCATCGGGCAGACATTGCATATCCGTTAGTTTATCTGCCGTGTCGTGGGCATATTGGTAGCCTTCCCCATAGTGCAGTTCTTTCATGAGCTTGGTGGGCGCGTTGCGGATGTGCAGAGGAACCGGTTCCGCCAGCCGCTGGGCCGCATCCCGTTTTGCTTTGCCATAGGCCGCATACAGCGCGTTGGATTTGGGGGCCAGCGACAGGTACACCACAGCATGGGTCAAGGTCACGTTGCATTCCGGCATTCCAATGAAATGGCAGGCCTGGTAAGCGCTGACTGCAATTTCCAGTGCGCGGCTGTCAGCCATGCCGACATCCTCGCTGGCAAACCGGACTAGGCGGCGGGCGACATAGAGCGGATCCTCGCCAGCCTCCAGCATGCGCGCCAGCCAGTAAATGGCCGCGTCCGGGTCGCTGTTGCGCATGGATTTATGCAAGGCAGAAATAAGATTGTAGTGTTCCTCGCCGTTTTTGTCATACAACAGGGATTTGCGGCTGATACACTGTTGCAGCGTTTCGGGCGTTACGTGGACCGTTTCACCATCCACGTCGCCGTTGAGCACCACCATTTCCAGCGTACCCAGTGCCACGCGTGCGTCGCCGTTTGCAAAATTGGCAATGGCTTCCAGTATGTCCGGCGCGATGTCGATATCCTGCCCGCCAAACCCGCGCGGGTCCTGCAGCGCGTGGCGCAATAAAACGGCGAGGTCCTCGCTGGAGAGCGCTTGCAGTACAAATACTTTGCAGCGGGACAGCAACGCGGCATTGATTTCAAAAGAGGGGTTTTCTGTAGTTGCGCCAATGAGAATAATACTGCCCTTTTCCACAAATGGCAAAAATGCATCCTGCTGCGCCTTGTTAAAGCGGTGAATCTCATCGACAAACACAATAGTTTTTTCTCCCAAGGCGCGGCGCTGTTCCGCACGGCCCATCACTTCTTTGATTTCTTTGATACCGCTGGTCACAGCGCTGAAGTTGATAAAATCTGCGCGCGTGTGTCCGGCAATAATGCGGGCCAGCGTGGTTTTGCCAACGCCGGGCGGCCCCCAGAAAATCATGGAGGAAATTTGGTCCCGGTCAATGAGTTGCCGGAGAATTTTCCCTTCACCCAATAAGTGCTGCTGCCCCACAAACCCGTCCAGCGTTTCGGGGCGCAGCCGGCTGGCAAGCGGGCTTTCCTGCCTGCCGTCAAACAACGATTGCTGTTGCATGTCATCACCTTCTCCTGCCATGGCTTCAAAATCCATGTCCATTCTACCGCTATTATACCGCGTTTTTCCAAGGTTGTAAAGAGCCGGCGCGGTCTAGGGCGGTTTACATTCCGGGCAAAAAAAGCGGGAAACGGCGCAGCCGTTTCCCGCGGGAATTACGTTGTACTTACAGAACCAAAGACGGTGCGGAATAAACGCGTGCACCCAGTTCGCTGTCCAGCATATACAGGCCTTTGGCATCGCTGCCAAATAGGTCAAAACGTTTGATCAAATCATCGGTATTTTTTTCTTCCTCGCACTGTTCTTTCACAAACCAGTCCAAAAACTGCATGGTGCGGAAATCCTTTACCTGGTAGGCTGCATCATAGATGGTATTAATCAGCGAAGTGACATAGCGTTCATGTTCCAGTGCTGCTTCCAGCGGCGCGCGGAATGTGGCATAGTCTTTTCCAGGTTTGTCAACGGCTTCCAGCGTCACTTTTTCGCCATTGTTGAGCAGATAAGTGCGAAACAGCATTGCGTGGTCCCGCTCTTCCTGCGTCTGAATATAGAACCAGTTTTCAAAACCGTTTAATCCTTCGTCAGAATAATAGTTCGCCATTTCTAGGTACAGATACGCAGAGTACAATTCTTTGTTGATTTGGTCGTTGAGCAAGGCTGCTACTTTTTTGTCCAACATGATTCTTCATCCTTTCTGAATTTTTATCTTTTGTTGACTCTATTGTAACAGAAAATAAAACAAAATGCAAGGGCTATACGGCAGGAACAAATACAAATTGAACCAATACCATGTAAAGCAGCGTGCCGCCTAAAATGCTCAGCAGCGTATTCTTTTTCCAACGGTGCACTGCGGCAATCGCGGCGATGGCAATTGCCTCGGGAATGCCATGGGAGCCGTTTGTGATGGAGAGATCCTTAAGGCTGTATACCACCAGCAGCGCCATAGAGGCGGCGGGCAGTACAAGGCCCAGGTAACGGAGAAAAGCGGAAGGCTTTTTTCCAGCGGGAAACAGCGCAAAGGGCAAAAACCGC
>CALLNG010000363.1 GCA_938005345.1 uncultured Clostridia bacterium | reverse complement strand
TACATTGGATGCACCCGCCCCGGAGGGGTTACCGCGCGTGCTAGCTACACCAGCATATAGCGCATATTTAAAAATTGCAGATGGCTGCGACAACCACTGCACCTATTGCGTCATTCCGAAACTGCGCGGTGCCTATCAAAGCCGTGAAATGAAAGACATTTTGCGGGAAGCAAAAGAGCTGGCAAAAAAGGGTGTCAGCGAGCTGAATCTCATTGCCCAGGATACTACCCGCTATGGAGAGGATCTGTATGGAGAAAACCGTCTGCCGGAATTGCTTCATGAACTAGCAAAAATAGAGGGTATCCATTGGATTCGTTTACACTATGCCTATCCAGAAGGAATTAGCGATGCTTTAATTCAAGAAATGGCGCGAAACCCCAAAGTATGCCGCTATATTGATATGCCGTTGCAGCACGCAGCAGATGAGGTGCTGCGCCGGATGGGCCGGCGTTTTACGCAGCAGCAAGCTCGCGTGCTGATCCATACCCTACGAGATCAGGTGCCAGGTATCATACTCCGTTCTACGTTTATTACAGGGTTCCCTGGAGAAACCCAGGAGGAATTCGAGCAGTTAAAAGCCTTTGTGCAGGAAATGGGCTTTGACCGTATTGGCGTATTTGCTTATTCGCAGGAAGAAGGAACTGCAGCAGCCCGTATGCCGGATCAAATCGCAGAGAATGTGAAAGAGGCACGGCGGCAGGAAATTATGGAGTTGCAACAAGATATTTCTTTGGAACAAAATACACGAAAAGTAGACCAGAGAGTGGAAGTGTTATGTGAGGGGCAGCTGCCCAGTGGGAAATACAGAGGGCGGACACAGGGGGATTCGCCGGAAGTAGATGGCAGCGTGATTTTTGAAGCGGATACCGTATATCCTGGAGAATATGTAGAAATCCTGGTGACGGACGCAACGGAATATGATTTGGAGGGACGTACCCTCTATGAAGAAGAACAAAAATAGGAGGAACCGCATATGAACCTTCCCAATAAATTGACCCTGTTTCGCATAGTGCTCATCCCATTTTTCATCGCCTTCTCCCTAACGCCGGGCACAGTCTGTCAGTGGATTGCACTGGTGCTTTTTGTTGTGGCATCGCTGACAGATTTACTAGATGGAAAAATCGCACGAAAATATAATCTAATTACGGATTTTGGTAAATTTATGGACCCTCTGGCAGATAAACTGCTGGTATGTGCAGGATTGACCCTGCTGGTAGATCAGAGCATGATGTCGGTTTGGGCATTGTTTCTCATTGTGGTACGCGAGTTTATTGTGACAGGTCTGCGCTTGATTGCCAGCGGAAAAGGTGTAGTCATTGCGGCAGGGAAAAGTGGTAAAGCTAAAACCATGCTGCAAATGATTGTATTAGTATGGGCGCTGATTCCGTTGCCTTTGGGGCTAGATTACCGAATCGGATTGGTGAGTATTATGGACATTTTGGTCTTTTTAATGGTGTTAATCACCATCATTTCAGGTCTGGAATATATTGTAGTAAATAGAAAACTGCTATTGGAGTCAAAATAACGCGATAGAACTGGGGGTGCTTGCATTGGAACAAATCAGAAAAGCTGCGGGCTACATCACGGCGCGCATAGATACAATTCCAAAAACGGCGTTGGTGCTAGGGTCTGGGCTAGGAAATTTTGCAGAAAGGCTAAGTAACCGTGTGGAGATTCCTTATGTACAGATTCCGGGATTTCCCGCTTCAACTGTACCAGGGCATGCAGGAAAATTGATTTATGGCACCATTTGTGGAGCTCCATTGCTTTGTCTATCAGGACGTTTTCATTTTTACGAGGGATATGAGATGAAGGATGTGGCATTCTATGTGCAGGTGTTGCGGACTCTGGGTGTAAAACAGCTCATTTTGACCAATGCTGTGGGTGGAATCAATGCTTCCTTTTCACCGGGAGATTTAATGTTGATAACGGATCATATCAAATTTTTTGATACTACACCGTTGCGTGGAAAAAATATTGAGGAATTGGGCCCCCGTTTTTTTGATATGAGCCACGCCTATACGCCGGAATTGCTGAATGTAGCACGAAAAGCTGCTATGCAGGAAGAAATTGAGTTAAAAGAAGGAGTCTATGCCTTTATGCCTGGGCCCTGCTTTGAAACACCGGCAGAAATCCGAATGCTACGTACACTGGGCGCCGACACAGTTGGAATGTCTACAGTTCCGGAGGTCATCGCTGCAGCGCATTGTGGAATGCAGGTGCTAGGCATCTCTTGTGTTACCAATATGGCAGCAGGAATTTTAAATCAGCCGCTATCGCATGAAGAAGTGATTGAAACGGCAAAACAGGTGGCAGAAACATTTGAACGGCTTGTTTGTGCTGTGCTGCAGAATCTAAACTGACAGAAATAAAATTTATGTTGCAAATTTCATACAAGTATGGTATAATATAAAAATATCTGTTTTATGAAAAGATGAAGGAGCAGAAACATGCCGAAGAAAAAAGCCGGACGAAATAAAACGATGGATATCGCTATTGAGGACGGAAAACGATATATCGACCGCTGTATCAATATGGAACAGAAGCCGGATACGCTTTCTTCCCTGATAGATAAGACTGTTTTGGGAGATTTTTTTTCGCTTGCACCTTTTTTACCAAAAGGGGAGATGGACCTTATTATTGCCGATCCACCTTATAATTTAACAAAAGCATTTCATGGAATGACATTTACTAAGAAAAAAGAATCAGAATATGAGGCCTATACGCGACGATGGATTTCGTTGGTTGAGCCATTGTTGAAGGAAACGGGATCCATTTATGTATGCTGCGATTGGGAATCTAGCCTTATAATAGGACGCGTGTTAAAAGAGTATTTTTATGTTCGCAACCGAATTACCTGGCAAAGGGAAAAGGGGCGCGGTGCAAATGCAAATTGGAAAAATGGTCTGGAGGATATTTGGTTTGCAACCAAATCAAAGCAGTATACATTTCATTTAGATGCAGTGCGTATTCGTAAAAAGGTGATCGCGCCATATCACAAAGATGGTGAACCAAAGGGCTGGAAGAAAACACAAAGCGGGAACTATCGGGATACGTGCCCTTCTAATTTTTGGGATGATATCACAATACCGTTTTGGTCGATGTCGGAAAATACTGCGCATCCAACTCAAAAACCAGAAAAGCTGCTGGCAAAAATCATATTAGCCAGTTCCAACCAGGGTGATTTAGTGTTTGACCCATTCCTGGGTTCGGGGACGACTAGTGTCGTTGCAAAAAAATTAGGCCGGCATTACCTGGGAATTGAAATCAACGAACAATACTGCCTTTGGGCGGAGAAACGGTTGGAAATAGCTACGGAGGATACGAGAATACAAGGGTTTGTGGACGGCGTTTTTTGGGAAAGAAATATGCAGCCAGGAAATTTCAAGTAAAACGGATAGAATAAAAATTGAAATACAAAAAAGCGCAGGGAACCGGAAGAGTATCCAAAGAAATGTGGACAGAGAGCGGATATCATAGGCTGAGAATATCCGGCACAACAATTTTTGGAGAAGTGCGCCGGGGAGCGTGGCACAGGGAAAGCGAGTATCTGTGCCCGGCAGGCCGCCGTTATATGGCTATGTGGTTACTGAAAACGGTACCAAAAGTGAGAAATCGAAGTGGAACCGCGGAACAATCCGCCTTCGGCGCTGCATGGGTTGCAGTCCGGAGGCGTTTTTATATGCTGTATGAAAGGAGGTGAGCCAGGTGCCATTGTGGGAAGATATCAAATCAATTCGCGACAGAGATCCTGCTGCGCGCAATATTGCAGAAGTTTTATTACTTTATCCGGGGGTGCATGCCGTGTTCTGGCACCGTCCAGCACACTTTCTTTACCAACATAAATGCTATTTCTTAGCGCGGCTGATATCCCAGTTAGTCCGTTTTTTTACTGGAATTGAAATCCATCCAGGGGCAAAAATTGGGAAAGGATTGCTCATTGACCATGGAATGGGGGTTGTCATTGGAGAAACGGCTGAGATTGGAGACTATTGCACAATTTATCAAAATGTGACGCTGGGAGGAACTGGAAAAGAAACGGGAAAACGTCACCCGACGATCGGCAATCATGTAATGATTGGAGCCGGAGCGCGCGTATTAGGGCCATTTAAGGTGGGAGACCATTCTAAAATTGCTGCAAATGCAGTGGTGCTCAGCGAGGTGCCGGAGGATAGTACCTGTGTGGGGGTTCCGGCTAAAATTGTCCGTCGCGGAGGAAAGAAAATTTCCGAACTGGACCAAATTCATATTCCAGATCCGGTATCAATGGAGTTGTGTAAATTACGCTGCATGATAGAGAAAATGCAACAACAAACTATAACGCAAGGAGAGGATTCCAATGAAACTGTATAATACACTAACAAGGGAAAAACAGGAGTTTGTTCCGCTGGAAGCGGGAAAAGTGAAAATGTATTCCTGCGGTCCTACAGTCTATGACTATTTTCATATTGGCAACGCGCGGCCATTCGTTATTTTTGATACTTTGCGCCGCTATTTGGAATATCGGGGATATAAGGTGAAATTTGTACAAAATTTTACAGATGTAGATGATAAAATGATTGCTCGCGCCAACGAAGAAGGAATCACGGTTAAAGAGCTGGCGGACCGTTTTATTCAGGAATATTTTGTAGACGCGCAAGGGCTTGGCATAGAACGGGCGTCTGTTCATCCGCGGGCGACAGAGAATATTGACAGTATTATTGCACTGATTCGAAAGCTGGAGGAAAAAGGGTTTGCTTATGCTGTGGATGGAGA
>CALLNG010000362.1 GCA_938005345.1 uncultured Clostridia bacterium | reverse complement strand
GCAATGATGCAGGACTGATTGGTGCTGCATTCTTGGGAAAATAAGGTGGGAGGCCATCCATGAAATTAACAGATCAGGTTATCGCTACACTCCGAAAAATAGCTGGAGAAGAAAATGTGTTGTTTAATGAACCAATGAAATATCATACAACGTTTAAAATAGGCGGTAACGCAGATATTTACATTACACCGGCTTTGAAAGATTTTCCAGAAATTGTTTATTTACTTTCCCGGGAGCAAATCCCATTTCAAATTATAGGAAACGGTTCCAATTTATTAGTATCGGACTATGGAATTGACGGCGCTGTGATTTCAACTCATGCCTGGAATGATGTTATGGTACAGGATGACATTATTCAAGCACAGGCAGGCGCAATGTTGTCCAAAGTGGCAAATACTGCTTTAAAACATGGACTAGCAGGAATGGAATTTGCAGCAGGTATTCCAGGTTCATTTGGCGGAGCAGTTTATATGAATGCTGGTGCTTACGGAGGAGAAATGAAAGACATTTTGACTTCTGTTACGGTTTATCATAATAGAGATGTGAAAAAAATCTCTATATCAGAATGTCTATTTGGGTATCGAAGCAGTATCTTCCAACAGGATAATTATGTTATTTTGAGTGCTGCAATATCGCTCCAAAAGGGCGATTGCAGCGATATTGCAGCATCTATGAAAGAACTGGCTGGAAGACGGCAGGAAAAACAACCGCTTGATATGCCCAGTGCCGGCAGCGTGTTTAAACGGCCAAAAGGATATTATGCCGGGGCTTTGATAGAGCAGGCAGGACTAAAGGGATTTCGTATTGGCGGGGCGGCAGTTTCTGAAAAACATTGCGGTTTTATTGTCAACTGCGGGGGTGCAACAGCGCGTGATGTAATGGACTTGGTGGCAGTAATTAAGGAAAAAGTGAAAGAAAACAGCGGGGTTGAATTAGAGGAGGAAATCCGGATGATTGGCAGAAGACAAAATTCTAAAGGATAAGGTGTGGTGACAATGAAATTTTTTATTATCACAGGACTCTCCGGCGCAGGGAAAAGCAGTGCGGTCAAAGCTATGGAAGATATTGGATATTACTGCGTCGACAATATGCCGCCAGCACTCATTCCCATGTTTGCTGACATATGCAAGCAATCTTCGGGGAAAATTGAAAATGTGGCATTGGTCAGTGATTTACGCGGAGGGGATTTATTCAATCAGCTGTTTGAAAGTTTAAATGAACTACAAGAAAAAGGATTTAAATATGAAATTATCTTTTTAGATGCAGCGGATGACAAATTGGTAACGCGCTATAAAGAAGTGCGCCGTAATCATCCGCTTTCGCCCCAGGGGACCGTTTTGGAAGGGATAACCAAAGAACGCAGTTTGCTTTCTGAAGTGCGTTCTCGTGCAAAATATATCATTGATACTACCAAGCTAAAACCTTCCGATTTGAAAGATGAAATTAAAAAAATTGCATTAAATCAAAATGATTATAAGGGAATTATTATTAATGTTGTATCATTTGGATTCAAATATGGAATCCCGATTGACAGTGATTTGGTATTTGATGTTCGGTTTCTGCCCAATCCATTCTATATTCCAGAATTGAAACCCAAAACAGGGGAGGATAAAGAGGTTCGAGATTATGTTTTCTCCTTTTCACAGACGGGGAGATTTTTAAGTAAATTAGAGGATATGATAGAGTTTCTGATTCCATATTATGTAGATGAAGGAAAAAGCCAGCTTGTTATATCCATCGGCTGCACGGGAGGAAAACACCGCAGTGTAGCAATTGCAAATGATGTATACTCTTTTATTAAAAAGATGTGACATAAGGTCGTGTTACAGCACCGAGATTTTCAAAAGTAAGGATGTTGAAATACTTTCGGTTGCTTAAGCAGGCTTACCGGGAGGAGACGGCTATGTCGTTTACAGCAAAAGTGAAAGAAGAAATCATCAAAAAAAACGGGCACAAACGTGGCTGCTGCGATTATGCAGAATTAGCTGGTATTTTGGCATATTCCGCTGTCTTTAAGGAAAACAGTGACCGGTTTATTTTGCAGATTGCGTTTGAAAATACTACGGTTGCAATGCGCTGTTTTAATTTAATTCATAAATTATTTGGAGATATTGCAACAATACAAAAAAGACAATACCGCCGTGACCACACCATTTATAAAATTAACGTGGCGGATACAAGACAACTGTTGCAAAATGTAGGGCTCACCGATGCAGAAGGGATTGCATTTCATGTTTCCCCTGACATTACCAATCAGGAATGCTGCAGAAAGGCATTTATACGAGGCGCTTTTTTGGGAGGCGGTACCATTGCAAACCCAGAAAAGCGGTACCATATGGAATTTGTTACGACACACTATATGATTAGTGAAGACATGAAACAAATTTTAGATACCTTTTCTATCCATGGGAAAAATGTCCCCCGTCAATCCAAATATGTTACTTATTTAAAGGATAGTGAGATTATTTGTGATTTGCTAACGATGATGGGGGCACATAGCTGTGTTATGGAAATTTACAACACCAAAATTTATAAAGAAATCAAAAATCAAGCGAATCGTGTAACCAATTTTGAAAGCGCGAATATTACCAAAGTGGTAGACGCCTCCATAAAACAGGTGGACGCAATTCGCATGATAGAAAAGTATCGCGGTCTGGAGTCATTGGAACCACCGCTGGAAGAAATTGCCCGGCTGCGCATACAAAATCCGGATATCCCGATGATTGAACTGGGAAAACTGTTACAGCCGTCATTAGGAAAATCTGGTGTTAACCATAGAATGAGAAAGCTAATTGAAATTGCGGACAAGTTGAGAGGCGAATACCATGCATGAATTTGTACATTTACACACGCATACAGAATATAGTTTGTTAGATGGCGCCTGCCGCATTGATAAATTAATTGATAGGGCAAAGGAACAAGGAATGCGGGCTTTGGCGATTACGGATCATGGTGCAATGTTTGGTGTGGTGGAATTTTATAAGGCTGCTAAAAAGGCTGGCATTAAACCGATAATTGGTTGTGAAGTCTATACTGCACCACGTAGCAGGTTTGATAAGGAAGGGCGGCAAGACAGCGAATATAACCATTTGGTTTTGCTGGCAGAAAATGATATTGGATGGCATAACCTAATTAAGATTGTATCAATTGGATATACGGAGGGGTTCTACTATAAGCCCAGGATCGATATGGAAGTGCTGCACAAGTACAGTGAGGGGATTATTGCGCTTTCTGCTTGTTTGGCAGGAGAAATCCCCCAGAATTTTTTGGCGCATGATGACGAAGCAGCATATCGAAGTGCACAGCGTTTCCTTTCTATTTTTGGCAAAAATAATTTTTTCATTGAATTGCAGGATCATGGGATTGCGGAGCAACGGGAGGTCGCGCCGAAACTCATAAAGTTAGCACGCGATTTGGATATCCCTATGGTTGTAACAAATGATATTCACTACATAGAAAAGAAGGATGCGCGCGTTCAGGATGCATTGCTGTGTATTCAAACAGGGAAGAAATTTGCTGATACGGACCGGATGCGTTTTTCAACGGAAGAATTTTATTTGAAAAGCGCAGATGAAATGGCCTCGCTTTTCCCAAATCTTCCGGAATTATTGGAAAATACGGTATACATTGCCGAACGCTGTAACGTTGAAATTGAATTTGGAAAATTTCATCTTCCAAAATTCGCAGTGCCGGATGGTAAGGAGTCGTTTGCATACTTAAAAGAATTGTGCTATGATGGCATGCGGGATAGGTATGGAGAAGAGATACAAGAGGAGTTGTGGAAGCGGCTTAATTATGAACTTCATACCATCCGTGATATGGGATATACAGACTATTTTTTAATTGTATGGGATTTTATTAAATATGCTAAGGACCACGGTATTATGGTTGGCCCGGGACGTGGTTCTGCTGCGGGAAGCCTTGTAGCTTATGCACTAAAAATTACCGATATTGATCCAATAAAATATAATCTGCTATTTGAGCGGTTTCTTAATCCGGAACGTATTAGCATGCCGGATATTGATGTTGATTTTTGTATTGAACGGCGTCAGGAAGTGATAGATTATGTAATTTCCAAATATGGGAAAGATAATGTTTCTCAAATTATCACATTTGGTACGTTTGGTGCAAAACTGGTGTTACGTGATGCTGCACGTGTATTTGATATTCCCTATTCAACAGCTGACCGGCTGGCAAAGCTCGTGCCACAGGAACTAAAAATGACCATTGATAAAGCCATGCAATCCAGCGCGGAATTACGTACAATGTACGAAAATGATCCAGAAATTAAAAATGCAGTTGATGTAGCAAGGGCACTAGAGGGAATGCCGCGGCATAGCGGAACTCACGCAGCTGGTGTAGTCATATGCGGACGACCTGTAACAGACTATGTACCACTTTCCCTTAATGGGGATGTCGTTACCACACAATTTGATATGGATACTGTGCAGGAAATGGGACTACTAAAAATGGATTTTTTGGGTTTGCGTAATTTAACAATTATTCGCTATGCACTGGAATTTATCCAGCAGGATAAAGGAATTCATATTGATTTGAGTAAAATTGACTATCAAATCAAAGAAGTCTATGATTTGTTGTCAACTGGTTATACTGATGGCGTATTCCAACTGGAATCGCGCGGTATGAAACAGTTTATCATGGAATTTCAGCCACATCGTCTGGAGGATTTAATGGCAGGAATTTCTCTTTTCCGCCCAGGACCGATGGATCAGATTCCAACCTATATTTATAACAAAAACCATCCTGACAAGATACAATATAAACACCCGCTACTCAAGCCAATATTGGATGATACTTATGGGTGTATGGTATATCAAAAACAAGTTATGCAAATCGTGCAGGTATTAGCG
>CALLNG010000361.1 GCA_938005345.1 uncultured Clostridia bacterium | reverse complement strand
CCCGCCGATACCGGGCAAATAGCGCTGTTCCCTATCACGGCAAAAAAACTCTTCTGCAACTTTAACCGTGTAGCCCCCCTCGGCCAGCAAGTCGCATTGCTGCCTACTTAAAAACCGTGGAATCGTCCGAAGAATCCGGTCGGAAAGTTCTTCTACTGAAGCGGGAATGCCGCCGATTATCGCCGCACGCGATGGCTCTATGCAGGTAGTGTTGATAATACCGCCAATGGGTGCAGTCCACTTCTCAGGCAGACCGCTGTTTCCCAGCAAAATGCCAAGGATTGCTCCCAGCGTACCGGCTGTACAGTCGGTGTCCTCTCCACAGCTTGCCGCAATGCATAAGCTCTTTCCGAAATCGCCTTCTCCATAGAGCCAGCCAATTATCATCAGGCCAATATTGTTCGGTGCATCATTGCCTGCGGGCTCCAGCGGAAATCCTTCCACATTCGCACTGAGTTCTTCTTGTACTCCAAACATACCTGGCACCTCATTCATCATACGCAGGCGTGCTTCCTGCCAGGTAAAGCCGTCGGTATAGCATTCCATGGCAAGGTTTACTGCTTTTGCAACCAGACAATCCTGTGGTATATAGGACAGGCCGATTGCAATCAATGTATCGCGGTCTTGCTCTGCAAACGCAGCGCTTTCCAAAGCGGCACAAAACAACTCCCCATACATCCCATCGGTTCCATGGTCAATGACTGCATCCTCATAAGCATATTTAACAGCTAGCGCAGGGTTGCCTGGCGCCAAGCAGGCCCATATTTCACTCCGGATAAAGCAGCCGCAGCTATTTTTATAACTATTATCCACATACCCGCAAAGAGGGGGTTGCAGACCCCCACGCAGATTAGCCTTTCCGCGCCCGTATTCATTCCAGTTCGGTGTGATCAAATTCAACCAGTATTCTCCCAGAATCTCTGCATTTAACTGCTGGCCATATTTTTCCGCTGCACCTAGCCATACCAGCTGTAAATCCAAATCGTCGTTGGGTGGCGGGTTTTTATCTAAATTTTTCTGTAAATAGAACTCAACATCAAAAATTCCACGCTGCCCCTCTAGCGGAGCGCCCAACACACCGCCAATGTTTTTTCCATTCCAGCAACCTAATATTTTGTCTTTTAATGTTTTGAATTCTAATAACATAAAGATACCCCCTTTTCTACCTTTATTATAGTCCGGCCAGAAAAGGGGGTCAATGTAATATTTATAGATAAAAGTATCCATTTTTCAGGTGCGCTGTTTTCATTTT
Source organism: uncultured Clostridia bacterium (assembly GCA_938005345.1). Classification (GTDB taxonomy): domain Bacteria; phylum Bacillota; class Clostridia; order RUG12999; family RUG12999; genus JAAWTG01. Next base: position 1,641 of record CALLNG010000361.1, on the reverse strand, counting down.
CGGAATTGATGCTGTGTCATTTCTGCATATTTTTTGAATATGGAGTAAACATATTCTTTTCCACATACCCTACTGCCGCATCTATGGTTTCAATGGATAGACTGGTATCAACCAGCAGCTGCTCCGCCTCCTTCATCCGCTATTTTCTGATATACGCGGATAGATTTTTACCGCTGATTTCTTTCCATTTTGTCCTGAGGTACGTTGGATTATAGAAAGATTTTTTTGCTAATTTCGTCAGAGTTCTTGTCCCATAACAGTTGAAGTATCGGTAGTATCTGGGAGCATTTTGAAATTCAGATAATTAAAACTGGAGCTACCGGTAATGAAGAATCCATATTCGATAGCCCCTTTTGTATTTTACTACAATATCCAATAAATTGAATTCAATTAGCTGCCATAAAACCAGCAGACTGATAATAATCCGGTATTATCCTTTTACAGAACCTAGCATTACACCTTTTGTAAAATACTTCTGAATAAATGGATAGACAATGAGCATAGGCAAAACGCTCATCATAACGACCGCTGCTTTCAGCGTTGGACCCGTCAAGTCCACAGACCGGCTTGTTTCATTCATTACATTGTTGATATCTGTCATATCGTTCACGACCAAGATATTACGCAACACAATCTGCAGTACTTGTTTCGAGGGTGTACGGATATACAGCAATGCGTCCAGCCAATTATTCCAATGCGCTACCATAATCCATAGGCCTACAGTCGCCAGTACAGGTTTCGACAGCGGTAATACAAACTTGAAAAAGATGGTATACCAACCGCCTCCATCCATGGAAACTGATTCCTCAATTTCCTTAGGTATGGACATAAAGAAGTTCCGCAAAATAAAGACATTCCAGGCTGTAATTGCAGTAGGAAGAATTAAGGCCCAAATCGTGTCCAGCATATTTAGGGTTTTAATCAGCAAATAGGATGGGATCATTCCACCGGAAAAGAGCATGGTGAAAATCAGCATTTTTGTCACAAATCTGCAGCCTGGCATTTCCCGTTTGGATAGTGGATAGGCCAGCATCGTGGACACAGTCAGACTAAACACAGTTCCAATCGCTGCCCGGAGGATAGTATTTCTATAACCAGTCCAAATCGCGTCATATTCAAACGCAACCTGAAATGCTTCCAGCGAAAATTCTTTCGGCCACAACTTGATACCTCCGTCGTACACCGAATATCCACTGCTAAACGACAATACCAGTTGCTCCCAAAATGGATACAGTGTGACAAATAACACAAATAACATGAATACAGTATTAACTATGTCAAATACTATCTCACCTTTTGATTTACAGATAGCGCTTTGACGCTTCAAAGTATGGTCAGCACCTACCAGAAGGGTCCGTTTTTTATTTTTCCGTATTTCTACCATAATGCGTAATCCCCTCCTCCCAGCTTTTTCACCGTGGTATTGCTGATGAGCATCAAAATCATACAAATGACGGATTTAAACAGCCCAATTGCCGTCGAATAACTATATTGCATATCTTCAATTCCCTTGCGGTATACATACGTATCAATGATATCCGCCACATCCATAACATTGGTATTATATAAGTTAAATACCTGGTCAAACCCACCGTTTAGGATGTTGGCAGAATTTAATATTAGCATGATACAGATCACCGG
>CALLNG010000360.1 GCA_938005345.1 uncultured Clostridia bacterium | reverse complement strand
ACAAATGGCGGGAGAAGCGCTATACTGGTATGCGCGTGCGAGAAAATCCACTTTTGAAGAAGTTTTGCCAGAATCACTCAAAAGGACGGCGGATTATGCAGAGTGTTTGTTGTCATTGGATCCGAAATATGGCTTGATTCCTGTAGCGGACGCTCCCTATGGAATCTATGCGCCGGAGAAACTGGCGTTGCTTGCATATATTATGCCACATAGCCATTGGGTAACACTCTTCCGGCAAGCGTGGTCGCATTGCAGCGGCATCACGGCGGATATGCTGGCGCTTCTGCTGGAACCCAAGATTCCAGCAGAAGGGCCCGGCCTGCGTTCATTCCTTTCCATGCCTGACACAGGGGCGGTTTCTTCTGTGCGCAAGTGGAATGATACATACCTAAAGATTTTTCAATGCGGTGGGAATAGCGGCGCAAACCATGCTCATCAGGACAAGGGAAGTTTTGTTATCCAAGCAGGACGCGATACTGTGGCAATGGATCCTGGTGTGGGAAGCTACGATGATGTTATTGGCTCTAGTCTTGGGAAGGTACACTGGCATAACATGTTGATTCCAATTGAAGACGGAGCGCTTATGGAGCCGGATATTACAATAGGCGCAAAACCACAAGCGGAGGGAAATGATACCTATTTTCATTCCGTTATGGATCTTACGCCGACATGGCAGAAAGATTATATATTGTGGCGCCGGACATTGTATTCTAAGACAGCGGAAGTTTTAGAAGTAAAGGATGAATATGCACTGCGGCGGGGGACAGGAGTAGCATTTTGTTTGATTACGCCGCTGGAGGTTAAGGTAGATGGTAACCAGGCGCTTCTTACAGGCAAAGATAGCCAAACCATCGTTACGTCAAATGAAGATTGCCGGATGCGGACGGAGAGCGTTCCGGCAGGCGGAAGCCGCACTTTGCAGCGTCTTTGGATAGAATCGGATCATAAGCAAGGTGTTTTGAAAACGATCTTTCGCTTTAGTGAAAGTACAAAAGGAGAATCGTAGCATGAATTTGGAACGGGAACAAAAATTGTTGCTGCAAAAAGCAAACCATATCATAGAGGCGTGCCCGCCGGACATACCGGAGGTACCAGGATGTGCTGACGGCCATTATTTTTCCGCAGAAAACTTGAAAAAGAAAACAGATTTTTTTCATATCATGAATTGGACCAGTTCTTTCTTTACCGGAATTGTATTGCTGGCATATGAACAAAGTGGAGACCGGCGCTATTTACGTTGGGTCTTTGAGAAAAATAGGTTGTTTCGAGAAAAGGTCTTTTGTCATGGAAAGGATACTATGCACGATTTAGGTTTTTTGTATAGTCCACAATGTGTAGCGCTTTACCGGATTACCGGCGATGGCGCATCGGCAGAAATCGCAGTGCGGGCGGCGGAATTGCTTAGTCAGCGGTTCTTACCAGAATATGGGGTCATTCGCGCCTGGGGGAGGATGGATGATACCATTCCCGCATATGTAAGTGCAGAAGAGGCAACATGTCATTTCTATTCGGAAAGCCAGGGATTGGCAATTATTGACTGCATGATGAATATTCCGTTGCTTTATTTTGCAGCGCAGCAAACAGGAAATCCTTTCTTTTCGCAAGTTGCAAACTGTCATGCACAGCAAACAATGCAGCATTTTATCAGGAAGGATGGATCAATTTACCATAGCTGCCGCTTTGGCACCGGCTTGCCGCATGGGTGTAACTACTGCGGATATGGTGATGAAAGCTATTGGGCGCGCGGCGCTGCATGGGCGGTGTATGGATATGCCATTGCGTATACTTATACAAAAAATTCGGATTATTTGAATGTAGCAGTCTGTTTAGCAGATGATTTTATAGCTCATTTAGCAGAAAGCGATGCTGTACCTGTTTGGGATTTTAAACTTCCGGCAGAAGAAGAACCAGCAAAAGATACTTCTGCCGCCGCAATCGCTGCAAACGGATTCTTGCTGTTGGCAAACCAAACAAAAAATCTCAAGTATCACGATTGGGCTAAGCAGATTTACCACCAGCTGACAAAAACGTATATAAACTACGATGAAACAGTGGCAGGCACGTTATGTGAACAAAATGGATGCCACCAATATACGCCATATGGAGATTACTTTTATTTTGAATTATTACGCAACTTAACGGATGAAACTAGAACCTTATGCTGGTAATATAAACATTGTTTGTTAGGAGAATGTCATCCGTGAGAGAATACGGTAAAACAAATTTTTAGCAAGAAAAACAGGTCAATCGCCATGACAATGGAGGCTGTTATGAAAGGAAATTTGACACAAACAGATAGAGCCCTTCAGCTACAAAGAGTCCATACTGATGTAGTGGTTGCAGGAGCAGGCGTAGCTGGCATATCCGTTGCGTTGGCAGCAGCGAGAAAGGGAATGCGGGTAGTGCTTATCAATGACCGGCCGATTTTAGGTGGCGCGGCAAGCAGTGAAATCCGGGTGGGACCGGGCGGAGCGACGCATTCTCCGTTTAACCGCTATGCGCGGGAAACCGGTATTATTGAGGAGATATTTAATCATATCCAATATAAGGCTCAGCAAACCGGGACATGGACATGGCCGGATTTTGATGAGGTTTACTTTGATTTGGTATTGCAGGAAAAGAACATACAATTGTTTCTCAATACTACAATTTACCGGGTAAACAGCGATGAAGAAATGAACATTACCAGCATAGAGGGGATTATGCTTCGTGCGGAAAAGTGTATTATCTTCGAAGGTAATCTATTTGTTGACTGTACGGGAGATGGAACAGTAGGATATCTTGCCGGGGCAGATTATCGGATGGGGCGGGAAGGCAAAGAGGAAACCCAAGAGCTATATGCCCCTGATGAGCCAGATGAGGGAACGATGGGAGCCTCCTTGTTGTTTACCACAATGTATAAAACGAGTCCAGTAACATACCAGGCACCATCCTGGGCTATAAAATTTGATGAACTGCCATCTTTCGGAAGATTGCAGCGCAGCATATCAAAATTACCGGATGGTACAATATGCGGTTTTTGGTGGATGGAGTATGGAGGACAGCTACATTCAATTTACGACGATGATAAGGTGCAACTCAATCTGAGACGGTTAGTTTACGGTATCTGGGACTATATCAAAAACAGCGGCGATTTCAGTGGTGTGGATAACCAGGCGATTGATTGGATTGGTTATTTGCCGGGAAAACGCGAATCACGGAGACTAATGGGCGATTATGTAGTAACGGTTCACGACTTTTTGCAACAGCGGCATTTTGACGACAGTATTGGGTATACGGGCTGGCCAATTGACGTTCACCCACCAGAGGGATATAGGAGCTTGGAGGAGGGATGTACGCATTACTATATCCCAGGTATTACGGACATTCCTATGCGTGCTTTGTATTCTCGTAACATTTGATGTTTGCTGGACGTGATATTAGCTGTACGCATGCCGCTTTGGGAACACTGCGGCTGATCATTACCACGTCAGTTATGGGGCAGGCTGTGGGGACGGCAGCAAGCATGTGTATAAAAAAGAACATTTTACCACGGGAACTGGTCAGCCGCCATATAGAAGAACTGCGTTACCAACTGGCACGCGATGACCAATCTATCATAGGGTACCGTTTGGAAGGAGACTTTTCCAAGCAGGCCAAAGTTATGGTATCTAGTAGCCGAAACCTAGCTATGACGTCCATCGATGGTTTTCGGTATTTGGACAAAACATATGGCATCATCCTACCGGTTCGGAAACGGATTGATACCATTCAGCTGTACCTAGGTGCAGATAGCGAGACATTGGTTCAGGTAGATTTCTATTTGAACGATGACAAACAGCAAAACTATCGGGTGGAACGTCTGGTTAAAACAGTCACTGTTCCCGTCAAACAAACAGGTTGGTATGACATAAAAGTAGGGATATGCAATGTGCCGGGCAACAAGCTGTTTGTAATGGTACGAAAAAATCCATCTGCAAAACTATATGTTTCACGGGATCACCTCACAGGCTGTTTGGGAATCGAGACGGACGCGATGACTTTAGAAAAGGATACGGAATATCGTACCATCAATCATGATGGACAAGTACGAATTACACCTTGTTTTCAGACTGCACCACAACAGAATCTCTATGGTGCAGACAGTGTCACAAATGGATTTGCCCGTCCATATGGTCTGCCGAATCTTTGGATATCGGACAATATGGATGGCCTACATCCAGAATATGTAACATTTAAATTACAGCAACCGCAAATGATATCACAGATAGAGTTGGTGTTCAACTCGGAACTGAACCATAAAAAAATGGATAGCGGCATGGACTACGTCAATCCGGAACTCGTCAAATCCTACCGGATTACAGCTAGAACCGAGCAAAGGGAATTTGATATCATCACAGAGACGGAAAATTTTAAACGTTTCCGGCGGCATACGATCAAACCAATTAAGACGGATTGTATCACAGTATATGTCCATAGTACATGGGGTGGGAAACGGGCGGAAATTTATGATGTTAGACTATATTAAAAGAGGAACTAGGCGCTTTTTTAGGCACATCCTTGGTGTGACGGACTGTGAAAACAGTCCGTTCTTTTCTTTTTTTTATTTGCCAGCGTGAATAATTGACAAAATAAACAATCTAATATATACTAAAATTAAGTTTCTTGCTAAACATGGAGGAAAATGACAATTAGAAGCTAGTAAGATAAAATTTGGATGCGGAAAAAAAGAAAAGAGGGGACGTTGGCGCAATGGTAAACATAATCTTTTTTTGTATTAGCATATTAGCTACAACGGTCGGAGCAATCAGCGGAATTGGCGGCGGCGTAATTATCAAACCTGTTTTGGATGCATTTGGACTGCTGAGTGTTTCGACAATCAGTTTTATGTCCGGCTGTACAGTATTCGCCATGGCAATTGTGTCGCTGCTAAAAAGTCACGGTAGTGGTGTGATGTTGGAAGTGCGTAAAAGTACGTTTTTGGCCATTGGCGCAGCAATCGGTGGTGTGGTAGGTAAATATTTATTTGACCTCATGAAAAGTTGGTTTCCAGGGGATGTAGTGGTGGGGGCTACCCAATCTGCGCTTCTCATCCTCATGACGGTATTTGTTTTCTTCTTTGTTCGGTATAAAAGCAAAGTACATCCTAAACAAGTACAAAATAGTGCGGCTTGTTTATTGATTGGTCTTGCGCTGGGGATGCTGTCCGCATTTTTAGGAATTGGCGGCGGTCCAATTAACATCGCAGTATTGTACTATTTTTTTGCAATGGATTCCAAAACAAGCGCCCTCAATTCCATATACATCATCCTGTTTTCACAGGCAACCAGTTTGGTTCGCACCTTTGCGGCAGATGCAGTGCCAGCATTTGACCCATGGCTACTGGCCTTGATGGTGGCTGGCGGTGTAGGTGGAGGTTTTTTGGGAAGTGCAGTTTCCCGCAAACTAACAAATCAAGGGGTAGATACGCTCTTTAGCGGAGTTATGTTAGCGATTATTGCTATTTCTTGCTTCAATTTTGTACGTTTTTTGGTTTGACAATTTGATACAAAATCCGTATAATAGAACAAGAGAAATACAAACTAAAATGAGAGAAATTTACAAGGAGATGGATAAAAATGGCGGAACAATGTTCACATGATTGCAGTAGCTGTTCAGAGGACTGCGCTTCCCGTGAAAAAACTAGTTTTTTGGAGCGTCCTCACGAAATGAGCCACATTAAAAAAGTGGTAGGGGTTGTGAGCGGGAAAGGCGGAGTAGGAAAATCAGCAGTTACTGGAATGCTGGCTGTATTGTTGCGGCGCAAAGGTTACCGTGTGGGGATTTTGGATGCGGATATTACAGGACCTTCCATTCCAAAGGAATTCGGTGTAACGCAAAAAGCGGCAGCTAGTGAATTTGGCCTGTTGCCTTGTCAAACGCGTACTGGCATTCAAGTAATGAGCATTAATTTGCTGTTGGATGAAGAGTCAACACCAGTGGTATGGCGTGGACCGATTATTGGTGGAACGGTGAAACAATTTTGGACAGATGTCGTGTGGGAAGATATTGACTATTTAATGGTGGATATGCCTCCTGGAACTGGAGATGTGCCATTGACCGTCTTTCAGTCTATTCCCCTTAGCGGCATTGTCATTGTAACCTCGCCGCAGGACTTGGTTTCGATGATTGTTTCTAAAGCGGTAAATATGGCAAAAATGATGGACATACCAATTTTAGGTATTGTAGAAAATATGAGTTATGTCATCTGTCCGGATTGCGGTAAACAGATTCCGGTGTTTGGAGAGAGCAAAGCAAAAGAAGTTGCCCAATCATTTGGGCTGGAATTGCTGGCGCAACTGCCGCTAGATTCAGAGACGGCAAAAAAATGCGATGTGGGTGACATCGAAACATTTTTGGGCGAAGGGCTGGACCATGCGGCAGATGTTGTAGAACAGGCGGCGGATATTGTGCTGCCAGAATAGGAGAAGTAAATGGAAGAACGGAGTAAAACAGTAGCAGATTCCATGGTGGACATGGTGGAATTGGTACTTCCCAACGATGTTAATTTATTGGATAATCTAAAAGGCGGACAATTAATGCATTGGATTGATATTGCGGCGGCACTTGCTGCCTCCAAGCATTCCAATTGTACTGTTGCGACAGTATCTGTGGACAAATTAGATTTTAAACATCCGATTCGGCTCGGAGAAATGGTGAAGCTACATGCGGAACTGACGGAAGTGGGCAATACGTCTATGCGCATTCAGGTGGAAGTTGTTGCAGAAAATCTCAAAACAGGCGCACAAATAGTAACGAATGAGGCACATTTGGTTTTTGTTGCATTAGATGAACATGCACGGCCGACAAGGGTGCCGCGGCTGATCCGGTGAAATGGGTGGAAGATAATAAATAGGGCAAGGGATTTAAAGCACAGGTAAGGGGGAAGATATATGCGCTGCGCAGTTAAGACGGCTGTTTTCAATGCACCAGTTGAGGCTGTTTGGGAAGTTGTTACAAATAATGACGATACGGACTGGCGCAGTGATATATTCATGTAGAATGTCATGAAAAAACATTTGTTGAGTATACAAAGCAGGGAATGGCAACAAAGTTTTGTATCACACAA